>NZ_JAGDXD010000066.1 GCF_023256255.1 Caldivirga sp.
AGCCACTACGACAGTCACATCAACCACTACTGCTGTGAGCACAGTAACAACCACAACAACAGCAGTATCAACAGTAACAATCACAAAACCAGTAATTAGCACAGCCCTAATAGCAGGAATAATAGTAATAGTCATAGTAATAGCAGCAGTAACCGCCATTATAGCACTAAGAAGAAGATAAGAATTAATGCATTTTTAATTTAAAATTAAAGTTTTTATTTTAAATCAATAATTTAAGAAAATAATAAAGATATAGTTCTTTGGACCATTAGTAAAGATTGAGCTAGTGTATATTTGCATTATGATTCTTCTGAATTTAATAAAAGTATAGCTACATTCTTAGGTGGATAATGTACATTTGCTCACTAAGAAACATAGGGCTATCGTAAGCTGACCTAGACCACCTATGTCATGCGTAATTGGGGTAATGTAACTAATATTATTTCCCTCAATTCTAATGTCCTGGTCTGAACCATCTACTGCAAGCATTATTCTTCCGCTGATGCTAATAAACTCGGCCAAAGGCTTAACTTGCGGCCCAATTCTCCTAATGACGAGTATATTATCAGGCTTAAACAAGTCCACTGCATCCTTAATAGTTGGCAGTACTATTAAGCTTGATGAGTACCTTAGAGCTATCTTAAAGGCCTCTGGTACACCTTGTTGGGCTGCTGAACCGTAAACATGAGTTAGCACTAGGTTCTTTATGCCGAAGCCGTAAACCACCTTAGCGAATTCCACAGCCCTAGCTACACTGGATACATTATCAATCAACACTATTAATTCCCTCATTGACCAGCATCTTCATGCGTGTATTTTTAAATTAAACCCAATGCATAGGCAGAACTTAGTACACATTTCAATAAACCATGTGAGTACATGACTCTCTAAAGTTAAGTTTACCATGGGTATGTTAATGATACAGTATTCAGTCCTCCTTTCATGAAACTGAATTAAGTATCCTAATCCTCAACTTTTACCATCCTAGCTTAATAATGTTGAGTTTGGCTTAATGGGCTATGAGCTGGAGTCTCAGCTCCAATGCCGGTAAGTGATGCTGATCCCGTAAAGATACTTGTATAATGGAATAGAAATGATACTTCAGGGTAAGGAAGCAAAATAGCGTAAACATTATAATGAGCATTTGAATTAAGAATCACGTAATCCCTCTCATAAAGGAAAGGTTAAAGGGCAAATATTATGCCTTTATAATTTATTTATTTAACACTATGACTTATTTATAGAAACATTATTAAACTCAAAGTATTAGTTAAACCTATGATTAAGTTCCCAAGCGACTTCAGGTTCGGCTTCTCCACGGTGGGTACTCAGCATGAAATGGGTACTCCTGGTTCCGAATTCGTAAGTGACTGGTACGTGTGGCTTCATGATCCTGAAAACATTGCGTCAGGGCTAGTTAGCGGTGACTTACCTGAGCATGGGCCAGGCTACTGGGATCTGTATAAGCAGGATCATTCAATAGCCAGGGATCTTGGGCTTGATGCAGTATGGGTAACTGTTGAGTGGGCTAGAATATTCCCTAAACCAACCTTTGATGTTAAGGTTAAGGTTGATGAGGATGGTAAGGGTAACGTCGTGAACATTGAAGTTAATGATACTGCATTGGATGAGTTACGTAAGTTAGCTAACATGAGTGCGGTTAACCATTATAGGGAGATATTGAGTGATTGGAAGGCTAGGGGTGGGTTACTGGTGATTAATCTTTACCACTGGGCTATGCCAACGTGGCTTCATGACCCAATAGCCGTTAGGAAGAATGGACCTGATAGGGCACCTTCTGGTTGGCTTGATAAGAAGTCTATAGTCGAGTTCACGAAGTTCGCAGCCTTCATAGCCCATGAGTTAGGGGACTTAGCTGACATGTGGTATACGATGAATGAGCCAGGGGTAGTGATAACTGAGGGTTACCTTTACGTTAAGTCAGGTTTCCCGCCAGGTTACCTAGACTTAAACTCCCTAGCCACCGCGGGTAAGCACTTGGTTGAGGCTCATGCCAGGGCCTATGATGCCATTAAGTCTTATTCAAAGAAGCCAGTGGGCCTAGTCTACTCCTTCGCTGATTATCAACCACTTAAGCAGGGTGATGAGGCTGCTGTTAAGGAGGCTAAGGGATTGGATTACTCATTCTTTGATGCTCCAATTAAGGGTGAATTCATGGGAGTCACTAGGGATGACTTGAAGGGTAGGCTTGACTGGATTGGTGTGAATTACTACACTAGGGCTGTGCTGAGGAGTAGGCAGGATGCTGGCCGGGTAAGCGTAATTGCGGTAGATGGATTCGGCTACTCCTGTGAACCTGGAGGCGTATCTGGTGATAGGAGGCCATGTAGTGATTTTGGTTGGGAAATATACCCTGAGGGAATTTACAATGTTTTAATGGATCTTTGGAGGAGGTATAGGATGCCTATGTATGTTACTGAAAACGGCATAGCTGATGAACATGATAAGTGGAGGTCATGGTTCATAGTGTCGCACTTATATCAAATCCACAGAGCCATGGAGGAGGGAGCGGATATTAGGGGTTACTTCCACTGGAACCTGATAGATAATCTTGAGTGGGCTGCAGGATATAGGATGAGGTTTGGGTTAGTTTACGTGGATTACACGACCAAGAGGAGGTACTTTAGGCCAAGTGCCCTGGTCATGAGGGAGATAGCTAGGCAAAAGGCCATACCAGATTACCTGGAGCATTACGTTAAACCACCTAAAATTGAATGAAGCGCCTCCCACCTAAGCCATTGAGATGAATAGATAGCTTAAATGTGGGTGATTAATCACTAGAATTGAGGTAAGTGTTAAGTCTTACGCAGTTGTAGTCAGTGCAATGGGGGATATTGTGAAGTTACTTAAGGTGTTTGAGGGAATCAGTGATAGGCTTAGGGAGAATGGATGGTTTATTGATAAGCCTGAATCCCCCAGCTGGTGGGGTGGTGCCTTAAGCCCTGAGGAGGTTATCATATCCGCCATACTGGTTCAGCAAACCAGATGGGAGAGGGTTGTTGGGGCCATGGTTAAGCTTAGGCGAAGTGGGTTAAACACGCTCAGGGCACTTGCTGAACTTAACCCAGTTAACTTAGCCAACATGTTGACTGGAATAAACTTCAGGTTTACTAAGGCTAATAGGTTGGTGGAGATTGCGAAAAATATCGTATCCATAGGTGGATTAGAGGCTTTAAGCAAGCTTAGTGACGATGATGTTAGGGGAATACTGCTATCAATGGATGGTGTTGGTCACGAAACTGCCGACTCAATAATGCTCTTCGCCCTAAATAGGTTAACGTTACCTGTCTCAACGTACACAATTAGGGTCATTAATAGGATTAGTGGGGTACTCTATGGGGATTACGAGGAGTGGAGAATTAGACTAATGAGCCTACTGCCCAAGGCACTATATGAGTATAAGCTTTTCCACGCTGGTGTGGTAACTACTGGAAAGGAGTGGTGCCTTAGGGGGAAACCAAGATGCGGCGAATGCCCACTACGTAATCAATGCCGCCTTGCTAGGCTTAATGCCGGTAAGGGTTAACTTAGGGATGGAAACCCGACCTCTGTAGTTTTAATATTGCCTCAGCTAAGTCTCCGTTAGCCTCCTCAAGGGCTTTAATAGCCTCATCCCTACTTACCCCTGTCTGATCCATGATAAGCCTAATGTCATCCTCACTATACTTTGGCGATTGCGCCTTAACAACCACTCTTGGTGGCGCCTGCGGTTGATTAGCCTTAACATCCCTCTTATCAACCTGAACCTGGTAAAGTAAAACGCCACCCGGCATTTCAAGGAGCACAACAGTTGGATTACTTAACTCAATACTGCTGCCGTCCTTTAACTCCACTATTACCTTAACTGCGTCAACGTCCTTAACGTTAACGTTAATCCCCATTCTCTTAAGCATTCTCTTAACCTCATTAGGGTTAAACATCCTGGTTATTAGCGGTGCTCCAGTATTTAACAGTTACCACTGGCCTTAATTAAACTCACCATAACCCATGCTTAACGCCAATCTCCTCAATAAACCTCCTAGCCTGCATAACCTCATCATCAAGCCTCTCCTTAATGTCCTGCCCACCAACATCAATAGCTACGTAACCACTGAAGTTGAATTTCCTCAACTCCTCAAACACCGCATCCCAATCCACAATACCCCTACCTGGACTCCAGTGGTAATTATCCTTACCATCATTATCCGAGGCGTGAACGTAGAAGATCTTACCATTAAGTTTCTCTATGGATAATGGAACCAATTCCTTAGCCGCATTAAGATGCCCAACGTCTAATACAGCCCCAAAATTATCCATGTTAACCTCATCAATTAACCTAAGCATAGCATCACTATTAGCCACAGTTTCCCCAACCCTAGGCTCAATGGTGAACCTTAAGCCATGGTCAAGGGCAATCCTTGAACACTCCCTCATAACCTCAACCAGCAGTCTCCAAAAGCTCCTCCATGAGAATCCTGCGGGAATCCTAACCCTATACCTTTCAGCAAACACTATTGCCGTTGAATAGGGCCTAGAACCAATGAACTCAACTGGTGGAGTGAAGGTGTCTGTTTGAGTTAGGCCAGCGTTAAAGAATACCGCTAACTCGGTACTCCTCCTGAATAATTCAAGCCCCCTCTCCCTAACTCCATCAATTGCCGATAGTAGTTGTGGGAATATTCCAGCAACATTAATAACCTTCAATCCACGGGATTCAATAAAGTCCCTTAACTTAACCTTCTCACTCTCAACAGCCTTTAAATTATCCTCACCGTAAACCTCAAGCTCAATTGCCTTGAAACCAAGCCTAACGGCATCGTTCACGAAATCGTAGAAGTTACTTATGCTTGGTGGGTAACCGTACTTCGTTATCGCGTATAACCATGCTAGGTTAACCCTAGGGGAATCCATACTGTTAATTCGGCATGAACGATTTTTAAGCTATACGTAATACTTAAAAGTATCCATAATCATTTACCTCATGGCTGCTGTTAATCCAAATGTTAAGGGTGTTAAAGTATGCGTCATTGGTGCTGGTAGTAAGGCCTTCATAGCGAGCCTCCTTAGGGATTTCGCCTTAACCAGTAGCCTTCATGGCATTACATTAGCCTTAATGGACATTGATGAACATAGGTTAACTAGGTCCTATATACTAGCCCAGAAGTACTTCAGTGAACTTAAGGTTCCAATTAACATTGAGAGGACCATGGATACTAAAGCCTGTGTTGAAGGCTCCTCCTTCATTATTAACCTAGCCTTCGCGATAGGTTACGACCATTATGGTATGATGGTTGAGACTGCTGAGAAGCATGGATACTATAGAGGCGTTGACTCCACAGAATGGAACATGGTCTGCTGTTACCCAACCCTAACAGGCTATAAGCAGTACGTGGTTGCCTTAAACGTAGCTGAGCTAATTAGTGAATACGCTAAGGATGCTTGGATGATTCAAGTCTCTAATCCAGTCCTTGAAACAACAACGATACTTCACATGCAGTACCCTAAGCTTAAACTAGTGGGTTACTGCCATGGTGCAGCACACGGTGTTGAGCAGTTGGCAAGTAAGGCCCTTGGGCTTGATACCAGTAAAATTGAGTGGCAGGCCGTTGGCTTAAACCACGTGGTCTTCCTAACTAGGCTTAAGTATAATGGGGAGGACGCTTACCACCTAATTGATGAGTGGATTGAAAAGAAGTCTGAGGAATTCTGGGCCAATTACGTGCCTGGTCCATGGGAGGAGACGCTGAGTAGGGCTGCAGTGGACATGTATAGGCTTTATGGCCTATACCCACTTGGTGATACTGCTAGGAGTGGGACGTGGAAGTACCATAGGGATCTTAAAACTAAGATCTACTGGTATGGGCCCGTAGGTGGTATCGATTCTGAGGTAGGGTGGGGTATTAGGATGCTGTTGAATCAGGAGAATGAAAATAGGCTTGAAAGGACTGCATTCAATTCAAGCGTTAAGGCCACTGACGTTTACCCACCTGTTAAGAGTGGGGAGCATATTGTAGATTTCATTGATAGTGTACTTAATGGCGTTGAGAGGAGAATAATACTAAACGTACCCAATAATGGTATATTACCCAGGCTACCGAGTGATGCCATAGTTGAGGCGCCGGTGTACGTTAAGGGTGATTCAATTAGACCTGAGGCGATTGTTAACGTACCCAATAAAATGTACTCATACGTCTGGTACCCTAGATTAGCTGTAACCGAGAGAGCTCTTGAGGCTTACTTAGCCGGAAGCAGGGAGTTACTGGTAGAGGCTTTGATGCATGACCCCAGGACGAGGAGTAATGAGCAGGCAAGGGAGGTTATTGATGATTTACTTAACTTACCATTTAATGAGGATTTGAAGAGACACTATAGGTGACTTAAAATTAAACCAAATGTAGGGCATTATTGTTTTCAACATACACTTACGTGAGCACACCTAATCAACCTAAGCCGCATTAAAGGCCTAATGAGCCTAAGTAGCTTAGGCTTAAGGCCGTTAACAGTGTCCGTAGCCTTCACTAGTGGACCAAAGGGTGGCACAGGTAAGAGTACCTTAGTGGCTAACATAGCGTCAATGATTGATGAACCAGTGGTTATCCTTGACTTAGGCTTCGATGGTAATGTAACGGCAAGTAGGCTTCATAAGGTTGAGTACACTGATGAATCTAGTGGTTTCATAGATTACGTTGCCTACGGGTCTGAACTGAACATGATTGAGTCTAAGGAGGAACCTAACGTTAAATTCATTCCACCTGGCTCATTGAAGAGCTTAAAGATACCTAAGCTTGTTTTCTCCATGCCCCTTGAGGCCATGGCTAATAGGCTTTCAAACATGGTTGCCTTACTAGCTAAGAGTGGGTTATCAATACTGCTCATAGACCTTCCATCAAATCCAGGGTTCCTAGGTCCACTTTATCCACTCCTACTCTACTACAGCGACATAATTAATGTTGTTATTGAACCTGGTCAAGTTTACGTAGGTGTGTTAAGTGAATTGTACAAGTGGTTAACTAAGATAGTTGATGATGAGGCCATGGTTAACGTTATAGTTAACAAGTACCACGAGTACTTTGATGGTTACCCAAAGGAGGCTAATAGATATGTTATAAGAGGTAAGGTGTACTTAGTTAGACTTGACCCAGTAGCCATGGCACTTACTCTGAAGGGTGAATTAGCGGTTAAGTATAGGGAAGCTGTTGTGTTTAAGAAGTCCATTGATGAATTAACTAAGGACATGGTTAACCAAGTCAGCATGTACATGGGGGTGGTTAGATGATGAAGGATATTGATAGGATTAGAAGAATAATAATGGAGGATGATGGTAATGCAACTCAAGTTAATCAACAAGTATCCATTAAGAGAAGCAAAACAGACATAGCCATTGAGCTTCTTGAGAATTTCACTGAAATATTCGGTGAGGATGATGAGTTAGTAACTAAGATACTGAATAAGGTTACCATAGATGACATATGTGTTGAAGTAAGTAAGTATAATTCAAGATTAGCGGACTTCATAAAGACTTGGTTAAGGTTCAGGTTAAGTAAATGTGAGCCATATGGTGAAGAGAAGCATAACCAAGTACAGTAGTTTCGTGAATAATACCCTTAACTCCCTGGTGGATCACGAAGCCACTCAGGAATCCAGCTTACGTAAGTATAGTATTAATGATAGTAAAATACCTAGGGAACTGGGAATTTACCTGAGGGACTGCGGTGAATTAAGGCAATGGTGCATCAGAAAGTTAAGGAAACTGTTAAGTAGATATAGGTGGTATGATGTAGTTAACTTACTTAAAATAATTAAGGCTAAGGGATTAAACATAATAGTGTTAATGGCTTTAGCTGAAAATGAAGATGATTTACTTAACTACGTTTCAAGTGGATCATTTGATAAAGCTAAGGTTGTTAAACTACTAATGAGCGAACTAGGGATCAGTAGTGACGCTGCGGAACGCTTAGTGAACGGTAAGAACATTAATCATAAACCCCTCAGGATGTTTAGGTGGAATTTCCTCCCAAGGTCAATATGATCTTCACCACGAGAATTAGAATAATGATTACCGCATTAACGCTGATAATACTTTCCTCATTAATAACTAGATACGCCCTAATAGCTCTAGTAGTTTTAATAATAATATTCAGGAATGACCTAGTTTTACTAACCTTATCTACCAAGCATGGTGTAGGGCCGCAATTAGTGGTGAGGGATAATTACGTTTATGACCCAGTTAATAAGCTTATTCACTTATTTCTACTTGCTGAACCTATTCATGATTTACTTAGGCTGAGTGAAGATAGGTTCGTTAATCTTGTTAATGAAATGCTACTTAGGTTGAACCTATGCGATAAATGCTATGTAGCATTCATAGTAACCAGCGATAGGAAGCTGATTAGGGTATCTATGGTTGATGAACCACCGTTTAATGATTTCAAGGCATTTCAAGCAAATGCTGTTAATGTACTAGAGGATTACTTCATGCTTAAACCAATTAAGGGAGATGAGCTTAGAAACCTTATAAATCAATCACCATACCCTGCATCAAGCCTAGTGATCGTGCTAGCGGCATCATTAGTAGTTTCCCTACTGTTCGGGGTCTTGGGTATTATACCTTGGTTAACATTCGCCACAATAGTGATTAAGCATTATTTAAGCGGAAGGTTCACTGTTAATAATGGATTCTTATTCAGCAGGATTAGTACCAGGAATGAACTTATGATGAGTAAGTTAACGCCAGCTGATGTTTACTCATTGGCGAAGGCGTTCCATAATACTATTAGTGATTATGCCCTTATAATATCAGGGAACAGTGAATTATCAATACTGGCTACTAGGGAGTATCATAAAGCCTCAGAGTCCCTTGTGGTTAAGGAAAGAGGTAAGAGTTACCCAGGCTTATTATACTGGAGGAACGTAATAGACAGATTATCAACGGGTGAATTACCATTAAGGTTAATGCTACTGTGCAATAGAGGCTTTGAATATGTTAGCACCATTAAGAGCAAGGCTGCATCATACGCATTATGGGTTCCTGAAGGCTTCCTACTTAATGGGCTATCCCATGACACTGCAGTATTCATACCGCTTATTGGGGGGAGACTAAGGTTAAGTGAAGGCGGTAGGGTTATTAGAATTGGGGTTGATAGTCTTGGAAAACCTGTTGAGGTTGACCTAGATTCCTTACCGGCAGGCCACATGCTTCTACTGGGGCCTACTGGTATGGGTAAATCATGGGCTGCACGGACCATATTAGCTAGGTTAATTAAAATGGGGTTAAGGGTTGTGGTAATTGATCCACATGGTGAATACGGTAACTTAGGTTTACCCACTATTGATGTTTCTGAACGCTTCGTGGACTTCCTTAATCCTGTAAGTAAGGTTGAGGGTAAGGAGACTATACTAAGGGTTGCGCAGTCAATATCTGAGGCATTCAATGTAAGTGACCTTGACTTAATACTGAGTGATTTAGGAGACTTTAATGAACATGAAGACTTTAGGGAGACGTTTAGTAAAGCAGCGGAGGCTACGTATAGTGTGGAACTCTCATACATATATAGCATTATATCTAACAGCCTAGGCAGAAGGGGCCTTATTACCCCTGAGGAGTTAAGGCAGGGGATGGTTTTATCCTTTAAGTCAATATTACCTAACCCTGAATTAACAGCCTTCGCGATGAACCAGGTTACCGCATACCTTTACTCGATGTTTGCCGGTAAGATGGGTAAGCTAAGCAGTATACTGGCTATTGATGAGGCGTACTACGTCATGGGTAGTAAGTTAATGGAACTCTACGTGAGGGGGCTTAGGAAGTCGGGCCTTGGTGTGATGCTTATAACACAAACTCTAACTAATGTATCAAGTAGCCTAATTCAAAACATGCCCCTAATCATAATGATGGGTGGACCTGATTCCTACATAATTGAGTCTATGAGTTACCTTAAGCTTGACCAAAATGAATTTGAGTGGCTTAGGCTAGGCTTAGCACCTCACATGATGGGGAATAGAAGTAGGGCATTACTTATAGAGGGGCCTGTAAGGAGGCAAGTACTTGTGGATCTTGATCCAAGACTAAAACCCACGAATAATTAATTTAAGTATTACTCAAGTAATGATTAACTTAGATTAAGGTAATTCTTTTAAACTCAGGGCCTAATCTTGGCTTATGATTAAGGAGCAGAAGGAGTTGAATAAACCGGCAGTACGTAAGTTTGAGGAGGAGTGGGAGGAGTTTGAGGAAGAGGAGTTTGAGGAGTGGGAGGAGGAGTAGGCGGGTAACTTTATAATTAAAATAAACCGCAATGTTTTTCATCACCAAATGTAAACCTACTGTAGGTTAATTTTATTTAAGTAAACTAACTGCCTAATCCTAACTCCACACTTCCTACATCTAAGAACCCTTTCCACAACATAGTAATCACCCCTCTCCCTAACCACCTGGGATTCGACAGTTAAACCATACCCACAGCTTGGGCATTTGTAAATCTGCTCACCCAATAGGGCTAAAGTCTTCTTCGCCATATTGAGAACCGTCGACACCCTTAACACCCTTACCTCCGTGTACCCACCTGTTTATAAATGATCCCCACCTTAAGGAGTAGGAATATTCTAAGTGCCTAGTGTTCACCCTGTTTGTTTTAGGTGGAGAGGGAGCTACGTTTAGTAATTTAATGACTCTTGGCTTCACCAAGTCTCTTAGCCCATTCAGTATCCTTTTCAGCCAAGTGCCTTATGTACCTCTCCATATCATGTATGTCAACATGCTTACTTGCCATCCCCTCAGGGTCAAGACCATTGTACTGGAACTCATGAATACCTAACGCTAAGTCCGTTAAATATAATATGTCCCACCCATACTTATCTGTGAGAATGCCAGCAACTTCCCTCATCCTAACCGTGGGCATTAGTGCTATAATCATATCCACCCTACTTCTAATAACCCCAACTCTATCCTTCACAGTACCAGGATAACGCTTAGCCACTAGGTCCCTATTTAGGGCCGCAGCTGCCACTAAAATCGCCCTCCATGCTTGAAAAACCTTGCCCGCAGCCTGTAAAGGCCCTGTTCCAGAAATTTAATAGCCAAGTCAGTCTCATAGAGCACTTCACTTAACCTAACATCCACGTACTCTGACGCATCACGCCAAGGGGGGTGTAAACTTTAGCATTAAGGTAAAGTCACGTAATATGCTTAAAAACCTTCATACAATAGTTTATCACCTATTTAAACGATTACGTCAGTTTTAATGAGGATACTGCCCTGCAATGATTCATGAAGATTTATAAGCCTTGGCCGCCTCAGCCAGTCTCCTAATACCCTCAATTAGGCGGTCAGTCCTCTCCCACACAAATGAAACCCTTACAGCCGCCTTATACTGTTCACTGAAGTAGCTTCCCGGAACTAAGGCAACACTATACTTCTCCATGGCGAATTCAGCGAACTTGTCACTATCATCAATGTACTTCGCCAAATCCACGAAAATGAACATTGAACCCTTCGGGACTATGAACTTAGCCTCAGGTAAATTCCTCCTAATAGCATCAACGGCTGCATCCCTCTTAGCACGGTACTGCTCAACAACGTACTTAATGTGCTTTAACCTAACCTCAGATCTTAAGTATGTTGCTACAAAGCGCTGCGCAAATGATGGTGGACAATACGTCATCTCCTCACCGGCTAGCTTAATTCTTGAAACAACCTCCCTGGGTCCATAAACAAAGCCAAGCCTCCAACCTGGTATTCCAGGATCCTTTGAAAACGTGTTTAAGGATATTACGTAATCTGGGGCGTACTTATAGAAGTATACGTGATTACCCTCGTAGATTAGGGTTCTGTAGGCTTCATCCGATATTATCCAGAAGTCCTTATCCTTAGCTAAGTCGGCTAAGGCCTTTGCAACATCCTCACTAACTATGGAACCCGTTGGATTATCTGGGGAAACAAGGATCACTGCCTTAGTCCTACTGCTTATTAATTCCTTAAGAGCCTCCACGTTTATCCTGAAACCATCATCCATGCTTAACTTTAACCTCTTGATCCTAGCACCGAAGTACTCTATTAGGGGTTTGTAACCGAAGTATGTTGGATCCATTAGTATTACTTCATCACCAGGATTCAATATAGTCATTAATGTTGCGAACATGGCCTCCTGACCACCGGCTACGATAACTATGTCATCAGGCTTAACGTCAAGAGAACCAAGTCTCTTCAAGTCTTCAGAAACAGCTTCCCTTAACTCAACTATACCTTGACTTGGCGTGTACGCGTATAGGTCCATGCTTTCCTTAGCTAATTCCTCAGCCATTATTGCCCTAATCTCAGGGGGTGGGGGTATGCTTGGTTGACCAGCGGATAAAACTATTATATCCCTGTTTTCACGCCTAAGCCTTTCCCTTATCGCATCAATTCTTCTGGTTGGTGATTCCCTTAAAGCGGATATTCTATCGGAAAGTTCACGCACAATACACACGCTAAGGCTTATATATATGCATTACGTATTTATTTTTAGCAAATTAAACATACAATGTAGATACTATACATGATTGCGTAAAACCATTAACAATCATAGGCTTATAAATACCCCCAGATTACTTGAAAACCTAGTTCAATAATATTAATCACTCATTACCAATGAGTACACTTAAGTACACTCATTTTAACCCAACCCTAGGATAACACCACAAGAGTTAAATTCGCTTAACCCAGTAACTACCTATGGATTACTTAATCACCATTGGAAATTACTGGGCAATTAACATGAAATATAGGGGTGAGGAATCATGAGGATTGGAATACTAACCAGTGGTGGGGATGCCCCTGGATTAAACATTGCAGTTTACTCCTTCATTAAGCTAGCTGAGAAGAAGCATGAATTATTCGCTGTGCTTCATGGTTGGGAAGGATTCATTGATGGTTCCATTAGGAGAATTGAATCCATGGATATATTGCCCTATTTATCAATGGGTGGCACAGTACTTAAGACGTCGAGGAGAAATGTGTTTGATAATGAAGATGATGCTAGGAAACTTGTTGAAGCCATTAATAATTATGGCCTTGATTGCGTGCTTGCAATTGGTGGCGATGGATCATTGAAAGCCTCCTATAAGGCCACTGAACTGGATATACGAGTCATTCATATTCCTAAGACTATTGATAATGATGTTTTTGGTACTGATTTTACTATTGGTTTTGATTCTGCTGTTAATGCTGCTGTTAATGTTACTGAGTCTTTTAAGACTACGTTAGTGTCTCATGAGAGGATTGGCGTAGTTGAGGTTATGGGTAGGGAAGCAGGATGGGTAGCACTACACACAGGACTAGCAACAATGGCAGACGCAACACTAATACCTGAATACCCATTAACAATAGACTTCATAATTAATAAGCTTATTGAGGCCTATAAGGTAAAGCACTACGCATTAGTTGTAACAGCTGAGGGCATTAACGTGAGTGACGGTATGATTACAGCCAATAAGCACCCCATGCCTAATGGAATTGGGTATAAGTTGGCTGAGTTAATTGAGAAAATGACTGGGATAGAAACTAGGGGTGTTTCACCAGGTCATTCAATAAGGGGTGTTCAACCATCTGTGTTTGATCGGGTTTTAGCCGTTAACTATGCTGCTAAGGCTTATGAGGCCGTGGAGAACGAGTTATGTAATGTTATGGTTAATTACAGTGGGTCAAGGTATGGTTACGTACCAATACATGAGGTTGTTGGTAGGAATAAGCTTGTTGGTGGTGAATGGCTTAGGCTTTATGAGGATTTTTGGATTAATTAATTATTGATCCTCCTCAATTACCTTAAATCCCATTAGTCTAGCCACTTTCCTAAGTTCATCCCTGTGATCACCCAGTAGAGGCACCCTATGCCAGCCTGCACCCCACTTCCCATTCAATGCCTTAACATTAGCCTTGGCGATAACCTTAGTTCCGCATGCTGGTAGTGATAGTTCATTACCGGTAACCCTACTGACGTGAATATGCATAACCCTATTAACCGCATCAATACCCACCGCCGTTAAATCTGAACCAACAGGGTACTCCACATTAACCGCAGCATACCTAGTGCCTAAATGCGATGGTATTATCGAGTACCTAAGCCTAATGCCCGGCTTGGGGTTGATTGGTAGGTAGCAGTGGTAGTATATGACCTCACCAGTTAACTCATCGGTAACTGGGTCAGTGGCTGAACCGGCAGTGTTCAGTAGGTATTTGCCTATTAATGCTGCTATTAGTGAGTTGGCGTCAGCCTCACACATTGGCACGTACTTACCATCAAGCCAGAGCTGCATCCAGGTTAAGCATGGCCAAGCATCAAGAACAACACCTGATGCACTCCTAAGGCCTAGGCAATCAATGGTTACTGCATTAGCCTTATAATCCTCAAGAAGCCTATTAACGGCAATATAAAGCCTAGCACTCTTCAAAACCTCAGGCCACTGCTTATCGGGCTCCGGGTAATGTGAGGCACCCTTAACCCAAGCCTCGGCAATGGGCTTAGCCTCATCATTAGTAACCTTACTGTAGTACTTATCCACAAACTCACCACCACTCATTAAAGTGAACCTAACCCCAGTATTCCTGGATACTTGGGATAGCCAGTTGGATAAGTCCCTATTACTAATGACTACGGCGTGGGTCTCCCTAAGCCTAGCCAGGGCCACCAGGTACTTCACCAGGCCTAGGGCTTCGTCTGAGTCAATACTCCTGGTCACAATGCCTAATACTGGGTATTGTTCAAGGAGCCTATTGTAGAGTAGGTAATCCCCACCACCGCCTAGGGATTCAGCAATGAAGATCACGGGCTTACCTGCTGATAAAACCCTCTGAACCATCCCCGATGGGCCCTGTAGATCAACCACAACGTAACCCACCGCATCAGTCTCCTTGGTTAAGGCATCCTCAAGATCATCAATACTCCTAGCGTAGTATGGCGTAAACTCAACATCAGGGTAGAGAGCCTTAAGCCTACTCAAAACCCTAGACTCAAAATCACCAGCCCACTTCCAAAAAGTCTCAAACCAGGAAGCAACCTCACCAGAAACCCCACCCTGAAGATACTTAAAGCTTGGACCACCCGGAAACCCCACAGCCCCAAGAGGAGGCTCCAGAAACAAAACAGGCAACCTAACCATAAACTAAGGAATAGGGGTAAGTTTTAAAGTATTATTCATGTAGTTAAAGGAAACCTTAATGATAATAATAGTTCAATTATAGGCTTATCGCCAGGTGGTGCAAACAAATCAAGGGTGCCTAAGGTGTGGGTACTCATTATGAATTAACCATCTACATCGCTAAGTGAGGATTAATAATGAAGGTAAGGAATCACTTAATTATTGAACCTGTTAATCTAATTAATCCACCATGAGGCGCGTAAATCTGCCAATTACTTAACTTAAACCTATTGCCTAATTCCACCGTTAAGTCAACAAGGGTTGTTAAGCTTATGGGCTTCTCAATGTAGATGCCTATGTGCATTAAACCCTCACGTTCATTGGCATGAACCTTAATGTACCTAATGTTAACAATACCCCTTGATTTAAAGAAGCCCTTAACCACCTCCTTAACGCTTCCTTGATCCACCATTAACTACTTTAATCAGGGTTAGCTTAATAAGTTAATGCCTTATCCACATACCCCTGTTCTACACGCTGGGTCATCTGTTTCACCTATTTCCTCAAGCTTATTCTCCTCGATTTCCTTATTGAGGTTAATGGCCTTAACAGTAACCTTAATTGCCTTAGACTCAGTGCTCTGGGCCTTACCCTTCCTCTCGACGCCAGTGTATATTACTTGAACTGACTTACTCTTATCCCTGTACACCGTTATACCGAATGCTCCTAGGGCCCAGGCCAGGCTGTATGCTCCGTTGATATCCTCTTTAGTTGCGTTACTGGGCATGTTTATTGTCTTGCTTACCCCAGAGTCACTCCACTTGGCGAAGGTGACCTGCATGAAGACATGCCACCTCCAGTGTATTTCATTAGCGGTCTTGAGTAGTGAATGCATTACATGGTTACTGGGCAGCATACCGGTTTCAAGCACCTTGGAGGTTGTTTCATTATCCAATGCATTGGAGTCCTTAAGCTTCCTGAGGGCTGTGTAATTATACTCTATTAACTTCCCAATGCTTAAATTCCTCACGTAGGCTATTGCAAAGATAGGCTCTATGCTTGAATTAACCCCAGCAATTAGGCTTCTTGAACCCTCTGGGGCAATGCTGATTAAGGCACCATTCCTAACACCCACTGTTGATGCATCTTTAATTAACTCATCATCAGTTGCCCTTAACTTAGCCAAGTACTCCTCAGCCTTATTGGGTAGGCTACCTAATTCACCGTAACCTAACTTAAGGATATCAAGGTACTCCTCCACGTCGCTTGAAACACCCTTAACCTCAAGCATCTTTGAAACCCTCTCCTCATGAGCCCTCCAGGGTAGGAAGCCACTCCTCCACTTGCTTGATGGCCAAAGCGGGAATGGGCCCTTCTCCTTAGCTAACTCTACACTGGCCCTAACTGCAACCCTCGTTACAAACCCCATTACCACGTCGGCTAATGCAATGGCCTTAGGTGAATCGTAAGGTATGTCAAGTGACACCAGTACATCAGCCCAACCATTAATGCCTAGGCCAATTCTCCTACTAGCCTTATTAGCCCTATCAAGGTACTCGTGTGGGTGCTGGTTAGCGTCAATAACATCATCAAGGAACCTGACCGCTAGAACCACATCCTTAGCCAAGGATTCCCAATCAATTGAACCATCCTTAATGTACCTGGTTAAGTTTATGCTACCTAAGTTGCAGGATTCAAATGGGTACAGGGCCACTTCACCGCATGGGTTGGTTCCATTTATCACCTTATATTTATCAAACACCGCATTGTTTATGAACTCTATCTTACTATTAGCCACATCCTTATTCCATAATCCTGGGTCACCGCTATCCCAGGCTGACTCAACTATCTTACTCCATAATTCACCCGCATTAACCCTCCTCCATACCTTCACCAGGCCTGCCTTAACCTTGCTTACGCATTCCTCATAACATTTAACGAAATCCTGGCCCCAAGTTTGGTATAGGCAATTGCATTCCCTTGGATTAAGTAGATATACGTCTTCACCCCTTAGGGCCTTGGTCATGAAGTAATCATCTATGGTTACGCTTATGTTGAAGTTCTGGAGCTGAACATCCTTCAATTGACCTGTCTTTGAAGTTATGAACTTCTCAACATCAGGATGCCACCAGAAGAGCATACCCATTTGAGCTCCACGCCTCTTACCACCCTGCTTAATAACATCCACCAGGGTATCGAAGAGCCTCATGAATGATAATGGGCCTGAGGCCACACCACTCGTTGATTTAACGACATCACCCTCAGGCCTTAATTCACCGAACTGGTAACCAACCCCAGCACCGGCTTGGAAGAGTAATGCAGCTAACTTGGCTGCATCCATTATTCCGAAGAAGCAGTTTGGATTATCCCTATTACTATCCTTACTTAAGCAGTCATCAACAGGTATAACGAAGCATGCCGATAACTCACCCAGCTTAGTGAGGGCGTTAAACATTGTTGGGGAATTGGGAAGAAACTTCAATTGACTTGTTAAGTCGTAGAATTCCTTAACCCAATTAACTGGGTCATTACCGTACTTAACCTCACTGTAGGCTACACCCATGGCTATCCTCATCCACATGTACTGTGGGGTCTCAAAGAATGAGCCATCAAGTCTCTTCATAAGGTACCTACTCATAAGTGTCCTAATACCATTATAGGTTAGGAGCATGTCCCTTGATGGGTCCAGTTTACTCATTAACTCATCCAAGTGCTTCTCATAGAATTTAGCAGCATCAGGGTTCCATAAGCCTTGGTTAAGCCCGTGGTTGAACCAATCCCTGAAGCCCCTCCTGTAGACTTCACTTAATGTTAATGAACCTGAATTAACACTCTTAATCACCTCCTTACCCCAGACCTGCTTGTAAATACTGAAGAGTAGGTAGTTTCTAGCTGCATCATGCCACCTAAAGTCCTCACTAATTAAGTTAAGCATAATTAATTGAACAGCATCAGATATTTCACTTGAGTTAACTTCACCCTTACCCCTAATTTGGCCAGTAGCCTCCTCAAGTACACGTTCCGGATCAGGTGCCCCCGCTAATTTTAAACTGTTAAGTAACTTAACTGGATTAAATTCCTCCCTTAGGCCGTTTCTCTTAATTACCGTAATCATAGTTCTCTCTCCAGTAACTTTCTGTTCCATATTACGGCAACACCCCTAATAAACCCTTCCTATTCAATAATAAAGAACCAGCAGTTAAAATATCCCGCAGTGAACAGTCAACAATAAGTATATTACCTGCAGCTGGCATAATGAGTTCCTTCACCCTTCTGATTAATACGGTTTCTGATAGAGAGGTGACTGAAAGTAAACCTCCCATAGGTAGGATAATTATCCTACCTAGTTAAATACCCTTCCGTAAAAATAAGAATTAAGAGACCTGCAACTAATAAAGATACGGATGATGACAATTACCAGTAAGGTAAGAGTTAGGGAACTCTACGAGAGAATGGGGTTAAGTTACCTTGAGCTTTACCTAGTGGAAAGTGTTACGGGTTATTTAACATTAATTGAGGGGGTTAAGTTAAGGGATGTGAGGGTTATTGACATTGGGTGTGGGCTGGGAATTGGGGCGGGTTTACTCTCAGGTATTACGAAGCAGTACGCCTGTATTGATATTGCATGCGGCTTATTAAGGTACCCAGCTAGTCTACCTAATGTTGACGTTGTATGCTCCGATGGAGCAATGTTGCCCATTAGGTCATCATCCTTCAACACCTCTATTCTACTTAACACTGTTAATGCTGACTTAGACGGCTCAGACTTGATAAGGGAGGCACGTAGGGTTAGTAGTCTTGTCCTCGCTAGGTCACCTAGGAGTATTGATAATGAGCTTATCGCTACGCTACTTCGCGGTGGCTAATACTTTAAAACGTTGTTTAATTCCGTGACTATGGTTGACGTTTTAAGTGAACTGCACGAGAAGTATGGAGAATTGGTTAATAAGGCAATTGAAAAGTACTTAACCATAGGTGTTGACCCATCATTCAGGGATGCTGTACTCTATCAAGTGGCCACTGGCGGTAAGAGAATTAGGCCACTGATGGTTATTGAATCTGCCTTAGCCTGCGGTGGTTCCCTTGAATCCTCCTTACCCTACGCTGCCATAGTTGAGTTAATACATAACTACTCCCTCATATACGATGACATAATTGACGAAGCAGACTTGAGGAGGAATATGCCGACGGTAAGGAAGAAATACGGTGACTACACAGCAATACTGGTGGGGATATGGTATAGGGAGGCTATTGAGGAGGCTGTGTTAGATACTAGGAACCCCAGTGAAGTGGCTAGGATTGTTGCTGAAACAATAAGGGCGATTGATGAGGGTGAGAGGCTTGATATCCTAATGGAGTATTCAGGCAGGAGGGACCCATACTTCATTGAGAATAGGCTAGTTAAGGAAATAACCCCAGTTCTAAGGGACCTTTATTTAAGAATGATTTCGCTTAAGACTGCAGCATTGTTTAAGACATCAATGTGGCTTGGAGGTTACTCAGCAGGCTGTAGTAATGAACAGTTAAAGGCCTTAAGTAACTTCGGCCATAACGTGGGTATAGCCTTCCAAATAATAGATGATGTCCTTGACATATTCGGTGACTTAAAGAAGTTCGGTAAGGAGATTGGTAAGGACCTTAAGGAGCATAAGGTTGGTAACCTAGTTATATTACTTTCACTCCTCGAGAGCGAGCATGCTAGTAAATTGTTGAGTGTACTTTCTAAGCAGAGGCCAACCCAGGATGATGTTAAGGAGGCTGTGGAGGTTATTTCATCAACTAAGGCTAGGGAAGAGGCCCTTAGGATGGCTAATGAGTACATGGATAAGGCCATCAATGAATTAAGCAAGATACCTAGGAACGAGCACACGAAGAAGCTTGAGGAATTAGCAAGATTCATAGTTTATAGGGAGTATTGAAAAATTAAAAAGTTTTAAGAAAAGAGACTGAGGTTAATGTTTTAGGAGTGGCCTTTACTTGAGTGGCCCCTACCGTTGTCCTGACCTTTACCACTACTTGGCTTAGTGTGCCCATTGCCTTTACCGTGGCCATGAAGGACCTTATACTCCTCAGCCCATTTCTTAGCCTCCTCATGAACCTGCTTAGCTAATTGCACCATACTCTGCTTAACATTACTGAGCGTCTTTAATGCTCCAGTGTAGTTACCTTCCTTAATCAGCTTCTCGGCTAACTTAGTTTGATTAATTAAACTCCTTATCTTACTTACTAAAGTATAGTTACCTGTCTCATTAGCTATCCTGTAGGCTACAGTAAGTGTCCTATTCAGCATTCTTAACTCAGCCTCAGCCTTAGCGATTTCAGTTATGTTAACATGTTTCTCCACGTTAAATGCCCTAATAACGCTGCTCCAAGCCCTCTGCTCCAAGTGAATCGCCTCTATGGCCTCCTTCAACGCTGTGAAGCATAGTCCCTTGCTTAAAGTCTCATTAGCAACCTTAGTTAAATTGTAAGCCTCACTTAGTGTATAATTAACTAGCTTTAATTCACCAGTTGCATTAGCCAGAACCTTAACCTTCTGGTAGAAGAATAGGCTAAGCTCAACGTGAACCATTGCTGCAGTGCAGGTTGCATTCTGGGCCATTGATGAATTACCAGGTGCTGGTGAAGTAGTAGTTGTACTTGTAGTAGTTAATAGGGCGCCTTCAGTCGTGGTTGAATTTGATACTGTTGAGTTTATGGCAGCAGCTGGGTTAACCATCAAGTGCACTGGCGATGCGACTAACGCTGTAGCTAGTCCTATAGCCATAGCCAGTATGAATAGGCTCACCGGCTTCATAGGTGAGTAGCCGGTGAACGCGCTTTAAAGGGACATGTCCCGGAACCTTAGTTCCACCATATGGAACAGTAATAGGTCATTGTGAAACAAGTTGAAAAACACTGAACCCTCTTTTCTGTCCTTAATGAGCATGATAAAGCAGTAAAGTTTAAGTTAAGGAGGGGAATTTAGGCTTTCAACTAAATTACCTTAACCCCTCAACCATAAAGGACAGGTTGCAATCATGGATGCTTAACCAGCTTGACTGATCTACAATGGGTAATTTTAAAAACCGAATACTACTTTTTACTCAGTGAGCACTGACTATATAGTGTTTAGGAGTATTAGTGAGTTCAGTAGGTTTGTTGAGAGTATGGTTAAGGAGCTTACTGAGATAGAGTCCACTTTGAAGAAATCCGCACCTAAGGGTGAGCCAATTAGCGCAATCGATGTTGAATCAATGGTTAACATTGGGTTGGATTCTAAGGAACTACTTAACGTTGTACGTGAAGCTAAGGAAGCTTACTTAAGGATCCTTAAATCAATACCTGTGGAAATTAAGGATGTTGAGTGGGTTACTGTACTTGAGCTTATGGGTAATAGGCCTGTTAAGGCCTATATAATACCCGTGAGACTAAGCCCTGAGAATAATGGGCAGGGCAATCAGTAGGCCTGCTTCTGCCTCTTGGATGGTTGAATCATGAAAACAGGTATGTTGAAGCTATTACCGTAGAAGTAAACCAGCAGTACTCTCGATATGGCCCTTAAACCAAGCATGAGAACCGTTGGCTTAACCCCGAGTTCCCTAGCCGCAGCACTCCAGGTTTTTGATTGAAAAACCTTTGCAATAATGCCCTTTTCCATTATCTCAGGTATCCTAAAGCCAACCTTACTAATCCTCATGAAGTACGCCTTGAATAACTCAATTAATGCGTCCACAGTGTTCTCGTAAGTCATGGGGCCCCAGGCATAGGCTACAAGCCTATTAAACTGACCCTTGGTAAGGTTCAATTCTTGAAGTGGAGCCGCTGGTTCATTACTAGCCAGTAGCATTAGGGCCACATCAGGCTCAAGTCCAACATAGGGTCCACTTAAACTACTCAATAGCCTTATCCTAAACTCCCTATTAGCGTAGTAAACAGCCTCCTTAGCGGTATTGCTTATAGGCTTAATCATCAGTACACTATACTCCCCACTTACTGGATTCCTCTCGGGGCTTATGTGTATCGGTAAGTACCCGTTTTTAACCCAGAACTTGAGGAGCTGCGCATTAACCCCAAAGCCAACCCCAATCCAATCTAATCCCCTTACCCTAGCTTCATTCTCAAGCATTCCTAAGGCTCTGGAACCAAGCCCTTTATCCTGAAGTTCAGGGTGGGTAGCTATCCTGACTATCCTCCACCCCCTTAACTTAGCGAAATCCGGTATCTTCCAGTACTTAACCATCCTATCCGGTATTATATTGCCTGGGGGTTTGAAGCCTAAAACCATGTTGTTAATGGTATCATCATCTAAACCACCCTCCTCAGCCAGTTCAATTGAAACCACTACCTTACCATTCTCCAGTGTTAATGCCCTGACCGTGTGATGGGGAGCATCCATCATCATTCCTAAATCGTCGGGTTCATTCCTGTAGTGGGCCTGAACATATATACCGAAGAATTGCCTTAACGTTTCCTCATCCTTAAGGAATAATTCATCAATGTTCGGCTCAATGTACTTAACCCTGCCTTCATTAATCAGTTTCAAGTCATCATCATTAACGTGGGCTGGCTCAGCATCAAGTAGAAATGTCTTAAAGAGCCACTTCTCAATGGGATCATCCTTAGCATACCTTATCGGCTCAGTCATTTCATACTCAAGAACCCTAATACTCCTCCTGCTCTTAAGGTACTTAAGGAACCTAACACTGAAGCCTCTACCAGCGCCCTCGTAGCCATGTATTGTGGTTGAGTAGATAACCCTATTGAACTTATTGTGTATGCCGTAAAGCACCGGTAGGGGCATCATGGCTGCCTCATCAACGACAACTAGGTCAATTGGCCTCTGTAGGGACATAAGTGGGTAAGGCTTGTAGTAATCCACGTAAACACCCCTTGTTGATAAACCCACAATACTGCCACCGGTTCTGGAAACTTCAACGTCGTAACCTAATTCCTCGAAACCCCTCCTAGCGAACTCCATTAGTGTTTCAGCATTATCAGGGCTTTCAGCAGTAACTACTATTCTAGCAACCCCACGTCTCCTCCTTAACCTATGTCCAATTAATGATACGGCAAGCCCCACGGCTGCGGACTTACCCCTACCCCTATCTGCTATTATAACTGCATTAACCTTACCCTTCTCATTTATCATACCCTCGAGCATTGATATTACGTTAACCTGATCCTGTGTTTTAGCCAGCTTATACACTTCAATAGCCTTACCTTTAATGTTAGGTATACTTAACTGGGCTTGACCCACTTCCAGTGTATTAACTGGTTGAGGGGGCTTAATGAAACTAGATCCATCTATATCATATATTGAAATACCCTCACCCTTCATTAGGCTTTCCCAGAACCTAAACTTAAGGTACTGCCTAACCTCCTCTGGTTTATGAGGGGGTGTTATTAGCTTAAGTTGAAACTTAGTAATGGACCTAAGCCACTTATCCACTGGAGGCATTAAGAACACGTAGATACCGCCACCCCTTACAACACTGCCAACCCTACCAATGTCGTTTGGCTTAAGGTCATTGAATAGGTCTACCACTGCATAGTCTAGCGTTTGACCTAGGAGCAACTTAGTGTCCTTAAAGGGCATTGGCTTGAACTTAATACTGCCCATACCATCCATGAAGACTTTCAATCTCCTCCTCGCATCACCGTACTCAGGTTGATATAAGTAAACACCATTGTTCATATTGGTTAAATTTAGGAACAGCTTAACAACCTCCACTGCGGATTCAGCTACGGCATCATCATTTGACCCAACTAAGACTACGATTCTCCTATGATTAGCCTTAACACCACTCCTAATGAAGTCCTCAAGATCCTTAACCCATTCAGACATAAGTCACCTTTAAGACGCTGATGTTGAGTTAATAAATCTTTACAATAAACCTAATGGCACTTAACCAGCACTTACCTAAACGTGGCTAAGGATTAATCACACGTAGGGTGTTATTGCGATTATTATAATGACCTTAATGCACTCAACATTATGAAGCGTGGATGTAAATCAGAGTAGGGTTAAACTTTAAGCTATGGGTACGTAATCATTTTAAAAAATAGCTTATTAAAGCCTGCGCGAGTTTAAATTAGGTGCCTGAGGTGGATAAGGAGCAGCGCTGTGAAGATCCTAAGCCTGTGGCGAGATTACCGCTGTTTACGGATTGCCGGGAAGTAGCAGGTGACGTAGCATGTCCTGGTGATAGCGGATACAGTACCATACCGGTTTTTGGAAGGACCATGAGGCTTAGGAAGGATTCACCAGCAATAATGCTAATGGGTTGCCTTGATGAGTTAGTTAACTTGACTAATGGGATTAGGCTTAACTTCAAGAATGAACTTAAGGTAGCGTCGATGGCTGCAGTGGTTATGGCATTATCCATGCAGTTAAACGCCTACTTGGTTCAAGGAACCCAGGAGAGGCTAAGTAAGGTTAAGATAGTGGAAACCCTCCTTGAAACTAAGGTTAGTGACTTATGCTCATCCTATAGGGGTGACGTTGGATGGATAGTGGCCTCTACCCCGGAGGCCCAGGCCATTGATGGAATTAGGGTTAAGCTAAGGGAATGCGGTAGGGTTGCCTCATCAATGCTTGACAAGTACCCTGAAGTAGATAATATAATAAAAGTTCTTAATCATGCCGATAAGTTAGTGGCGCAGTCACTTTATTGCCTCGGCGGTAAGGTGTATAAGTCAATTGATGACGTCACCGGTGCATTACTGTCAAGCACACTGGATAATAACGCTTAAAACTAAGGCCTATTAAGGCTAATCATGCAGCAGCCTCATGAGGAATGCATAACTGATTACGTAATCATAGATGTGTGTAAGAATGGTGAGGAAGCGGTTAAGAAGACCTTAAGCTCAGCCGTTATTAATGCAAGAAAGGGACCTGGTAGAGTTTTCCAAATAGCTATACTATGCCCCCAGGTTGACTACACAAAGTACCTGCTTAACGCTAATGAGGTTGTAGCCAACAATATGGATGTTAGGATTGAGTTGTATGAAGTATCATCTGAGGATGGGGCGTTAAAGACTCTTAGGTACTTGGCTAATAGGTGTAAGCCTAGGCAAATAATTAAGGTTGCTAATGTAGACTTAGGCGAATTCGAGAATTTAATTAAGCCCTAAATGCATTTATGGAAACCTTATTAACCATGTAATTCACATAAATTGGGTCATAAGTCTTAATCAGCCCATGCGATTACTCATCAAGTCTCAGTAACCGACCGCCACATCACTTCTTCAATAATTAGGCTCCCTAAATGGGCTTAAAAGATTAGCCTCCCATAAACTGAACTAAAGTCATTGCCTAGTTACTCCTTTAGAATCATCTACATCGCCTACCACTCACGGAAGAATCATTAATATTGGTGACTATTTAATGTAGCTTTCAATCTTAACCTATTATCAATATTAATATGAGTTAAGGTTAATAAAAGGGAACAGGTAATTGTATTAATGGGGTTAGACTATAGGGGGTTAATTCACCAGGTTGATTCTATGATTAGGAGTAATGTTCTGAGAAGCCTAGGTGACTTAGAAAGCAGTATGGAGGGTATTATTGAGTTAATCACCGAGACTCTTAATGTTGAGAAGCCTAGGTTAATAGTCACCATTAATAATGTTAATGAGTGCAGTAGGTTTGATTCAGGTACATGCTCAACGGTGCTTGGATTATATGCCGCCAGTGAATCAGTAATACTAGTTAACTATAAGGCTGACTTAAGCACGTTACTGCACCTCCTTTCTCACCATCTTCAAGCCCTGGAGAACGGTAAAGCTAGGTACATTCAAATTAAGGAGACTGAGGAAACTAGGTTGCCATGGGAGGCTAGACCCCTTGAGGCTAATGCGGTAATTAGGACAGTCTACCTAGCCAGAAGCTTACCCCCAAGGGTATTTAAGGTGTGGAATGAGGAGGTTAAGCCTATGGTTAAGGAGGTTGAGGAGGGGGTTAACAGGGTTAAGGCGCTGGTGAACCACTTAACTAGAAGTATTGAATTATCCACTTTAAGTGGATCTGATTTGAGACGAATTTAAAAGGGTATTAAATAAACCAGCCGTGACTATTCGTGAATCCTTAATGCTCAGGCATTAGTTTATTAGGTTAAGCAAACTTACTCCATATGATTAGGATAGCCCTATGCACTAATGACGGTAAAACCATAAGTGATGGGCACTTCGCCCACGCGAAAAGATACGTAATATACGACTACGATGAGGAGACAGGGAACTTAAAGCATGTTGAAACCAGGGATAATCCACTGGGTAATGTTGCAGATCTAGATGATCCTGAGGCAATACACAGCGCCATGAGTGAGATAGGTGTACCAATGCATGGTGTCGAGAAGTATGAGTGGCTTCGCAATAATGTACTGAATGATGTTAATATTGTGATAGCCTCAGGGGCTTGTCCATTAAGCCACTCATACTTCACATCAATGGGTGTTCAACTTGTTTTCGTGGAGCCTAATACGCAAATAGACTTAATAATAGATTACCTTAAGGAGATTCCCAATGAGAGGAACATGAATGAACTTGAATAACCATGAACTAACCATATAGTATACATAGTTTAAATTCATTATAAGGTACAGTATACCTCCTCTATATGTTCTATTAGTATTATTCACCGTATTATTTCTTTAAAATAAGGTATTACCATTCGCACTGAGCATGATTGGGATAATTGGTTATGGCTCGGTGGGATCCATGTTAGCGTATTTCCTTAACAAGGCAGGTCACATACCATATGTATTGACTAAGGGAAGGGAACATTGTACAGTGGAGTTCAATGGCAATAAGCATCAAGTGAAAGTTAAGGTAGTGAATTACCTCCCAGGGAACGTTAAGTATACCCTAGTGGCGGTTAAGGCTTATGACACTGCATCCATTATCAGCAAGATTAAAGGTATACCAGTAGTCTTTCAAAATGGTATTGGTGGGTTAGAGCTTGTTAAGGCTAATTTAGGCTTAGGCTACAGTGCCGTGGTAACTTATGGAGCATATAGGAATGGTGATTCAACATTAGTAGTTAAAGGTAACGTAATCATGCCTAAGGAACTTCATGAACTAGCCAACTTATTAACAGAAGGCGGCATGGTAATTAGGCTTGTTAATAATGTGGAACCGTATAGGTGGCTTAAGGCTATGGTTAATTCAGCCATTAATCCAATTACCGCAATTCTTAAGACTAAGGTTGGTGCAGTTATTGATAATGCGCAAGCAAGGTGGATAGCGGATAGTATAATTAATGAGTGTATTAGGGTCACTGATGCAATGGGTATTACAATGCCAACTGATCCTCATGAGGAGTTAATTAGAGTCGCTGAGTCAGCTAGGGAACATTACTCATCAATGTACCAGGACATAATCAACCACAAGCCCACTGAAGTGGATTACTTAAATGGTGTCTTCGTTAATAAGGGTGAAGAACTCGGCGTTGAGGCTCCCTACAATAAATTAATGTTTAAACTCATAAAGGCCATGGAAATATCCTAGGTTGGTTTTGCTAGGGTTACCGTGGCTTTGATTATGCCTATTATTTCGCTTGATTCAGGGAACCTCTTTTCCTCATGCCTAGAGAACACGAGTTTATCATCAACATACACATCGAATACTCCATTGCTGCCAGGTACTAAGGTAACCATCACGCCAGCGTAACCTAATTCGCTCAGTACGTCTTTGGCTAATTTAATAGCCCTATCTAGGTATCCGCAAGGCCGACAATAAACTACCCTTACACTAACCATTCGATAGGCCCGGCATAAGGGTAAATAAGGCATTAGCTCTAGGTAACTCTTCAGTGAATTCTGAAAAACCCTTAAATACCATTTTTAAACATTCATGATACATGGGTAAATATGCCTTTATAATACTATGCAACCCTGAGGACCTCTCGGAGGCGATTAAGGCTGCCCATGCCTTGCATTACGCTGTCCAGCTTAAACGACTAGGGCATGATGTAGTGGTCTACTTTGATGGACTAGGCTCTAAGATACCCATAGCCGACAGCCCCTATAAGGGTTTAAGGCCTGCGTATGAGACTGCCCAGAATGAGGGAGTAATATATGGGGCCTGTGGATACTGCGCCTCACCACCTCACTTAAATATTCAAGGATAAGTTAAGTGCGATTAGGATTAGGTTAATCGGTGATGAGGATCATCATGCTGATTTATCAATGTTCATAAATAACGGGTACTTAATCTTAGTTTTTTAATAAACCTAGAGGGAATTAACTATAGGCTTAGGTTCACTATTTACTAACCTACGCTAATGCCAAGTC
This sequence comes from Caldivirga sp., assembly GCF_023256255.1. Classification (NCBI taxonomy): domain Archaea; kingdom Thermoproteati; phylum Thermoproteota; class Thermoprotei; order Thermoproteales; family Thermoproteaceae; genus Caldivirga; species Caldivirga sp. Next base: position 28,386 of record NZ_JAGDXD010000066.1, read on the forward strand.
CCTGAAGTCATAGGGTGGGTTAATTCCCTTAGCCTTATAGTAATCGTACTTTTTACCTAGAAACTCCTCTAATATTGGGCAACCCTCATACCTACCATCCCTTGGGCACTTTGGGTTATCACTATCCATTATTAGGCATGTTCCAGTCTTAAAATCGTAGTGCGGGCACTTCTTGTAGTAACGCTGTATGGAGGCTACTATCCTATTTATCCACTTCTGCTTGGGGTTATTACCCATGGTTTTCTTCTTCTGTTCAATCTCGAATTCGCTTAAGTCCTCCTCATACGACAGGCTTAACCACCTCCACCTTTTCAGTAGCTGAGGCTTAAAATACCTTTCCCAGATGGTTTTTTAAGCATACTTAATTCAAGGTGTTATTAATGTTCCATCAATGGTGCCGTATCTTAAGTACTTAATTAACTTCCCTGGATCCCTGCTATCTAATATTACCATTGATACGTTACTCCTCTTCATTATTTGTAACGCCCATTCATCTATAAGCTCATAGGTTCCTGCAAATGACCTAACACCCTCCCTACTTAATATACCCTCAACTTCACTTAACTTAGCTCTCCCAATCTTAACAGCATTGGGGTTTTTAGATGGATCATCAGTGTAGAGGGCATCAATGTTGGAGCAATTCACCACTGTGCCTATGCCTAAGTACTCAGCCGCTAGTACTGATACCATTGTTGTTGATTGACCAGGCTGCAACCCACCCATTACAATGACCTTGGATGATGAATATGCTCTACCAAGCTCCTGAAGGGTTTCAGGTATGCTTAAGTAAACGTTAACACCCCTAGCCAGTAGTGTATACATCATTAGTAGCGCGTTTAACCTACTTGCCCAAATGCCTAACATGTCGGCTGCAGCCTCCCGTCCAGTTAACTTTCTAGCCATTTCAATGTACCTCCTAGCTACATCACCACCCCCAGTCACCACCACAACTCCCTTACCTGCCTCCTCCGCTATAATATCAGCATACTTACTTACTAACTCCTCACTATTGAACACCCTACCCGTTAGTTTAATCACTATTCCCATTAATGCTGAATTAAGGGAACGCTTTTTAAGCTCTCATGAACCATAATGCTGATGATTACTTTACTTTGGTAAAATTGCAGGAGTACTGTATTTAGATTTAGAGACTTTTTCACACCATCCTAGCTGATAATCCTATGTTGAAATCACCTTGAACTCACATTACTACCCACCATTAATCAACCATCCGTAGTAAATAAATTAATGAGGAGACTAATGATCGAAAGAGTTTTCACTCACATAGATTCTACCAAGAAAAGCAAAGGTTACTTTTAAATCTCAGCGCTGTGGATTAAGCATAGCCGGTGGTTTAGGTGGCGAAGAAGAAGAAGACCACAGAAGAGAAGAAGGAGGGTGGACAGCAGAAGAAGTAATCACCCAATCCTAATTAAAAACAAATAAACTCAGCTTTTTTCCTTCATACCCATCTCCTATCCCTTCGATCACCTCAACTTTTAGTGAAGATAAGCACCATTCTGCTTGGCATTACTGCTAACCTCCAATACCAGATGTATCATTCAGTATACTTAGTGATTAAATCTTGCACCAGGAATGATGAAGCGGCCCCTAGCTTTAAGGTTAATAGTTTAGAAACCGAATGGGCGTTAATTCACTTTTTAACATTATCAATAACATGCTTAATTATGTGCCTCGCTGGGTTTATTCCTGTGGCTTCCTTAAAGCCTTGCCAGGACATTGATGGATTAACCTCAAGTATGAAGTATCCTTCATTGGTTTCAGCCACATCAACCCCAGCGTAGCCAAGGCCTAGAACCTCGCAGGTTTTTACGGCTAATTCCGATAACTCGCTGCTGGGGTTGACGGCTTCAGGCTTAGCGCCCTGGGCAACATTACTCTTCCACCCTATTCCCCTCCTGAATATTGAACCAATTACCTGACCACCCACAACCACTACCCTATAGTCCCCATTCCCCTTCTTCTCCAGGAACTTTTGAACATACATTGGTTTACTGAAGTTAAGCAGGTAGCTGAATATGTTCATTGCTACGTCAGGGTCATTCACCTTAAATACCCCATAGCCCATTGAACCCCTTAACTCCTTGATAACCGCCTCATTAAACCTCTTCACTGCGTCATACGCCATGAACATGTTTTCACTCGACTCAGTTTCAGGAACCGGTAAGCCATTCTTAGCAAGTATCATTAATGCCGCTAACTTATCACTGGCTACTAGCCAATTCATTGCACTATTAACCACGTAAACCCCCATGCTTTCAATAGCCCTCACGACCCAAACCCTATGAAGTAGCTGTTCAAAGTCCCTAATGAGACCAAGGTGCCTAAGCACACCACCATCAATTGAGACAGGTTCCCTGACACCCCTCCCTATAGCCTGGTAAACACTTACACTGCCCTTACTTAACCTAACGCTAGCCATGTTAACGTAAACCCTCTTAACCCTATGGCCAAATTCCCTCACGGCTTGTTCAAGGTCCTCAATATCAGGTTGATTAAACTCAACCTCATACGGCCTAATTATGCCTATATCCATACTTAAACCTGGATTCCTTCGAATTATAAACATTAATACCATGAAACTTTAAGACCATGGTAAACCTAAGCAAGGGTTTAAGGAGCAATGGCTCTACTGTGTTCATTACCCTAAGGGTAACAAGGCCTTAAGCTGTAGGAGGAATTAGCACCAGGAGTAGTAGAAGCAGTAAGGATTCAGCAAGACCACCCCACCCTATCCTCCTAATCCTTAACCTAACTTCACTAGGATTAAGCTTATCCTCCCATAGGGCATGTATGGCCCTTATGGTGGGTTCAATAAGCGGTATGAAGTAGTAAACACTGGCGTCAAGGTAACCTATTACTACGTAAGTCACTAATACTAGTGACGTGAACCAAACCAATGAGGAGACCCAGGGCTTAATTAACCTGAAGGGTAACTTGCCTTCAACGTACGTTGATGAGAAGGCGTGGTAAGTTAACCAAACTATGTCAATGTAGAAAACCACAGGATGAAGTGAACCACCCATCATTATGTACCAGGGTAAGTAAACAGAAGCCATAAGTACTGTACCAGCTACATTAGCCACCGCACCCCTACCCTTCCCCCTAAGGGTCTCAATTACGAAAATTAGAAGTAAGCCAATTGAGGGTGTAACCCACAGTAACCCGTACTTAATGTAGAGTAGGTAGGAGTAAGGTAGTGCATTAATGATGAGTAGCGCGTAGTCAAGTGGCCTTGGCCTTGATATTAATCTTAAATGAACCTTTGTTAGGCTTAAGGCATTAAACAGCATAAGCATGAACACTAACGTAGCCTTAAGTGGATTGAATGAGGCATTAAGCATTATTAAGGATATTAATGATAAAACGTATGTAGTGGCTAATACTGAAACCGCCCCACTATCCATGTGCCTTACCCTCCGTGTGGAGTTCATTATGCTGATTACCCTGGGTTAATCAATAAGTATTACTTAAGGTACTGGGAGCGTGAAAATAATGAATAAGGTCACTAATCACCTAGTGCCGATTGCCTGGAGAATTTCAATTAGTTTACTGTTGAATCAACCTTAGGGCCAGTAATTTTTTAAGTACCTAAGGCTAAGGCCCCTATGAGCATCAGCGCTAAGGACCTTGAGCATATTAAGGAGCAGTGGAGTTCACCAATCGGTAAATTAAGCATCTGGAACATAAGTAAGTTCGAGGAAATAGGGTTTAGGGTTTCTAAACTACCCATAAGCATTAGGATACTTCTGGAGAGTGTGGTTAGGAATTACGATGATAAGGTTGTTAAGGCTGAGGACGTGGAGTCCCTGCTCAAGTGGGATCCTAAGGCCCAGTACCCTAAGGAAATACCCTTCATACCCGCCAGGTTGATACTACAGGACTTCACCGGTGTCCCACTTGTAGCTGACTTAGCCGCAATGAGGGATGCAGTAGCTAAGCTGGGTAAGGACCCTAGGTTAGTTAACCCACTAATCCCAGTGGACCTGGTTATTGACCACTCTGTTCAGGTTGACTACTTTGGTGCGGCTGATGCCTTAAGGTTAAACATGAAGCTTGAGTTTGAGAGGAATAGGGAGAGGTACGTCTTCCTTAAGTGGGCTCAATCAGCCTTCAACAACTTCAAGGTGGTACCCCCTGGTAGAGGCATAATACACCAAGTCAATATAGAGTACTTGGCCAAGGTGGTTTTCGTTAGCCAGAACAATGCCTCAGCTTACCCAGATACTGTGCTTGGTACAGATAGCCACACAACCATGGTAAGTGGCATTGGTGTACTAGGCTGGGGTGTGGGTGGTATTGAGGCTGAGGCCGTCATGCTTGGTCAACCCCACTACATAACAGTACCCCAGGTGGTTGGGGTTAGGTTAGTGGGTGAGCCCAGGGAAGGTGTTACTGCAACCGATATTGTCCTCAACATTACTGAATTCCTAAGGAAGAGGAACGTGGTGGGTAAGATAGTTGAGTACTATGGTCCAGGAATTAAGGCTCTACCTGCCTGGGATAGGGCTACCGTGTCCAATATGGCCCCAGAGTACGGTGCAACCACTGGCTTATTCCCAGTGGATGAATTAACCCTAAGCTACCTTAGGTTAACAGGTAGGGACGAGGCTCACGTTAAGCTTGTTGAGGAGTACCTGAGGCACGTGGGCTTATTCTACACTGAGGATTATGAACCCATGTTCAGTGAGAGTTACCAGTTTGACTTAAGTGAGGTTGAACCAGCAATAGCTGGGCCAAGGAACCCTGATGAGAAGATACCCCTTAAGGCGGCTAAGGCAACGGTGTCTAAGCTTATTGATGAATACGCCAACAGTAGGGGTGGAAAGAAAAGCACCCTGGTTAACCTTAATGATGAAAACGTTAGGTTAAGCGACGGCGCTGTTGTTATAGCTGCAATAACAAGCTGCACTAATACCAGTAACCCAACAGTACTCATTGGGGCGGGCTTAATAGCCAAGAAGGCAGTGGAGAAGGGCCTTAGGACCAAGCCCTGGGTTAAGACTAGCCTAGCCCCAGGTTCAAGGGTTGTTACAGATTACTTAACAACAGCAGGATTAATGCCTTACCTAGAGGCCCTAGGCTTCCACGTGACTGGGTACGGTTGCACAGTGTGCATAGGTAATACTGGTCCATTACCTGAACCCATAGCTAAGGCTATTAGGGAGAATGACATCTACACAGTTGCGGTCTTAAGCGGTAATAGGAACTATGAGGGTAGGATACACCCACTGGTTAAGGCAGCCTACTTAGCATCACCAATGCTCGTAGTTGCCTACGCCTTAGCTGGTAGGGTGGATATTGACTTCGATAATGAACCACTTGGTTATGACCCTAATGGCAGGCCAGTCTACCTACGGGATGTATGGCCAAGTGTAAGTGAGATTAATTCAATAATCAGGAACACGATAGTTCCTGAAATGTTCAGGAGGAAATACGAGGATGTGTACAAGGGTGATGAATTCTGGGAGGGGCTTAAGGCACCCAGTGGTGTACTTTACCAGTGGGACCCGTCATCAACCTACATAAGGAAACCACCATTCTTCGATAATGTGGCCCCGGAACCTGCGCCACTGAGGGATATTAAGGGCGCTAGGATACTGCTACTCCTCGGAGATAAGATAACCACTGACCACATTTCCCCAGCAGGCTCAATACCATTAGATAGCCCAGCAGCCAAATACCTCATGGAGAGGGGGGTTAAGCCAGAGGAGTTCAACACGTACGGCTCCAGGAGGGGTAACCACGAGGTCATGGTTAGGGGAGGCTTCAGTAACATTAAGCTCAGGAACCTCATGGTTAATAGGGACGGTGGATACACTGTGCATTGGCCTGATGGTAAAGTAATGACTGTTTACGATGCGGCAGTCCAATACCAGAGTGAGGGGATTCCACTAGTTGTCTTTGCTGGTAAGCAGTATGGTTCAGGGAGTAGTAGGGATTGGGCAGCTAAGGCAACGTTACTCCTTGGCGTCAAGGCAGTCATCGCTGAGAGCTTTGAGAGAATCCACAGAAGTAACCTAGTGGACATGGGTGTGTTGCCAATTCAACTACCTGAGGGTGTTAGCTGGAAGAACCTGGGCTTAACGGGTAATGAGACTGTGGACATTATTGGCATTGAGGAGGGACTTGAACCAAGGAAGAAGCTGACAATAAGGATAACTAAGTCTGATGGAAGCGTTAAGGAGGTTGAAGCCGTAGCTAGGCTTGATAATGAGGTTGAGGTTGAGTACTATAGGCATGGTGGAATCCTACCGTACATGCTTAGGAAGCTGGCGGGTTACATTAAATGAAGGCCTAGGCCCAAAGCACCCTAAAATCAATGTAAGTTAATGCACCTATCTAATTAAGCCCGGGGCTCTTTAATACAACATCCATTATGCCCACAGCCCCTTTAGATACCCGTTCAGGTTCACCATAGGTACTCCTACCATGCTCAGGCACCATCCTCCTCACTATTGACACTAATTTATCCACAGTTCCCTTAGTAGATAGCGTTTCCCCTATTGGTAATTTCCTCGCCATTTATTAGCGTTAACTCTACAATATAATGTATCTCAACTAGACTTAACTGCGCCTGGGTCTAAGGCTATGTGAATTGAACTCAATATCAGTAATCACCTTATTGACTTAGAACCCTATTGCCTCCTGTTGAGAGTAATTGAATAAGCATTAGTGAATATGCCTTATGCGATTACTTCACATGCTGTGGTGAGGCGGATTCGCGTTGATTAATTCCCTTAATTCGCTAGCCTCATTCTCTAATTCCTCATCCCAAATATCCCTAAATAAATCCTTTACATTTGATATCTACTTAAGCACCTCCACTAAGTCCTCCTTAACCTCGTTTAGGTTCCTGTAATCAACAAGGTTTGGGTCTAGGCCATTGTATGAGAATCTATGCAGGGAGAGCACCATCCTTACAATGAGCTTCACATCAATGCCTAGTTTCCTTAAATCCCTAGATATTCCTATGAGTCCAGTGGTTGATGCTGAGTAGCCCACATTCTCGTACCAATCCCTTTCCCTAGTATCCTTACCCTCAACTATCTTATCAATATTCTTAACAATTAATGAACTAATAATGGACTTACTGCTCATGATGACCTTAGCTGAGGCGTTTTGAAGTAGATCCTTATTCAGCATCTCAAGGGCTAACCTGGCCTCAACTAGGCCGTCAAGCACTTTAGCATATACATACGCCTTGGGATCCCTCCTGTAATCGAGGTAACTAATCTCTATGCATAATAACTGTTTTAAATTAATAAAGTATTGCCTAGTTTAGCTAAAATCGCTACTAGTTAAGTTTACTTACCTCTAACTAATGATCTCTATGGCCTACTATTGAATGGATAGCAGGAGTGAAGATAATAAATCACAAAAAAGAAAACTACACTAATACGGAGATGAAGACAATGTTCAAAGATTACCTTCTAAGGCGGAATAAGCCATAGCTCCTATTACATTAGGTTAATGTTATAATAATTAAGATGACTAGGTTAATGAATTAAGTAGTATTTGTTGATCTCTTAATCTTACTAATGGGAAGAAAGTATTCATGAATTAAACTAGCCCAATCTTAATCTCCATAGCTGCCAAAACCAAGTTTACCACGTGACTTGTGGTTAATGGTTCTCCATTAGCTAAGCTATAGACCCTGTCTGCAAGCATCCTGACCTCACTACTTACGCTTCCTCTGGGTATTCCACTAACCATGACTACTACACCACTGTTTCTGGTTAATAGGTCCGCCAGTTCAAGGATCCTTATGGGTTCACCATCCCTCTCCAGCAGTATTGTTAATGGCGCATTCATGGATTTAACTAACTCAGCCAACGTAGTATCAACGATCCTAAGCAACCACTTACCGCCTGGTGGTACTGAGCCGTACTTGAATAGCTGCTCCATTAGGCCAAGGAAGTTTATGTAGTTTTGAGGGGGCCTCTCCCCTGGAGCCACCTCTATTACTTTACCGTTTATTGTATGTATGTGAACCGTTAGCATTCCCTTGGCTGCCAGTAGGCTGTTTAATGAATCTAGGAGGAACTTGTGGACTATATCCGGCCTACCCCTAACTTCCTTATTCCTGAGCCTACCCATGGCTCTGAAGTGGAGTGCCTTATCCAGGGGCATGTGGTCTGGATCCCTGCCTAACCTCCTCGCTACCCTAATTACTGCTTCATCATTCCTCAACTCAATGGGTATTGGCTCCAGGGCTGCGTCAACAAGCATGAGATTAAGCGCTAGTACCATTAATGCTTGAAGGAGACGTTACTAATTTAACTTATTCCCTAACCGGTGGGTGGGGGCGGATTTTAGCTAGTGCATTAACAACTTCCTTTTCTCTTAATAGATCCCTAATAGATATTACGCTAATAACCCTGTTGTTATCATCAACAACCACCACGTGCCTAACCTGCCTCTCATTCATTAATTGAGCCACAGTGGTTATGTAATCGTAGTACTTAACTGATACTATGTTGCCCATTGTCCCCACCTGCTCCACAGTGGCCTTACTCACATCAACCCCCTTGGCTAACGCCCTGATAACATCCCTCTCACTAATCACACCCAAAACCCTCTTGTTCTCAGGTGAATCAACTATGACTACTAGGCCCACGTTGTTCTCAGCCATAAGTCTCACAGCGTCCATAACTGGGGAACCAACCTTAATCACTACTGGGCTTTTGCGGGTTATTAGCTCTGAGGCCTTCATGATAGTATTATATTTTATTGTTTTTAAACTTAACCCCTAGTAGTTAATATAGAGACAGTAATTAATTATGTTACTCACGTTAATTACGCAATAATTTCACCAACATCACTATTGATTACATAACCCTTAACGTTAAGTCCCCTCAACCTCCTCAATTCCTTAAGGAGACCCTCAGCCTCATTAATTGAATCCCTCCTAACCACTATATCGAAGTCCTCCTGAATAACCTTAATGAAGTTTAAGCCCCACTTCTCCGCATGGTACTGGGTTATGAAACCATAGTCCGCCTCACCCCTGAGTATTGCCTTGGCCACGTCATCGTGAGTCCAGGCAACAACATTAAGTGACCTCGGGTTAAGCACACCCATTCTCCTAAGCCATAGTTCACTAAGCAGCCTAGTTCCTGAACCAGGATTCCTCTTAACCATGGTTAACTCACCTCTCCTAATTCTCTCAGCAATGTCCCTTAGGCTCAATGAACCTAACCCCCCACTATACCCAATTCCAATAACCCTAACGTAACCCCTCACTAATGCAACATCATCTAGTACACCTAACATGCTGAGTAGCTTAAGGTTGCTGCCATATATCGACGATAAGTGTATCCCAGCCACCTGGGCCTTATTAACCAGGAGCATTGATAAGCCATTCATTGAACCAACCCAAGTCACCTGGGCGTGATCATCTAGGATGTAGGAGAGGAGTTCATCATGGCTACTCGCCACGGTCAACCCACCCTCTAAGCCACCTTCATTGAAGGTTAGTAGAAGCTCCTCCCCAAGCCTAGTTAACCTACTGTACCCACCCCTGGAACCACCTCTAACGCCCTCTATTAGGGCTTCCGATAAGGTGGCTTCAGTCTCCTTAATCATCCTGAAGGCTGTGGAGTAGGGTATGTTGAGTAGTTTAGCCGCCTTACTTAATGAACCATGCTTCCTTATTAAGCTGAGTAATTCAATGACCTCAATCCTAACGTCAACACCCCTAAACCTAACAGTCCTATTACTCATTACTGCTCTTGATTTTAAATAAACTAATGCAGTGTTTATAAATCCAAGCTCAATCCCTCCCTGATGATAGTGTGCACTACCGTTAATGATGACTACAGGGTTGAGGTCTTCTCTAAGGCTACGAAGCTCATACTAATGGACACTAGTAGGAATATAATACACGTTGAGGATAACCCAGCGCTACTCAGCCCAAGTAAAAGGCCCACGGTGGCTAAGAGGTGTGTGGAGCTTGGCGCTAACGTGGTTATTGCAGCTCATGGCTCAGTATGCTACCCATCCTACCGCATATTGAGGCAGCGTAACGTGAAGATTTACATTACTGAACCAGGCTCAGACCTAAGCAACGTTAATGTAACACCCATAACCCAGTGGGAGGTCCTCTACTCAAGCATAATAGCAATGCTTGAGAGGCTAAGTGGGCATTAGCATGGTCACTGCAATAGTGGTTATACCACCAGTTAATGATGGTGAATTACTAGGTAAGGTAATAGGCTACATGGAACGCAGCCTAACTAAGGCTGGGTTAAATAATGTAGTGTTCTGTGGCCCACTGAAGGGTGCTAGAATCCCTGGGTTAGTGGCCTTAGCAACCTACGTTGACTACAACTACGTATCATCCAGGGGATTACTGAAGGCATGCATTGAGGTTAACGTAAAACCACCCATAATGCTGATTAGGGGGAGTCAACCCTACTTAAGCCCGGAAACCTATGCTGAAGCCCTCTGGGCCTTAAGCTCCTTCAATAGGCCCATAGTAGTGTTATCCAGGGGTGGCAGGGGTTTAAGTACACCTATACTAGTGTCTAGTAGTAAATTGGTGAGTAGGCTAGTTTGGCTTAACTCTAGGTTTAAGTTAGCAAGCGCAATGGTTAGGTTCCTCATTGAGCATAAGAGGGATGTGTTACTTGTTGAGGTTAAGGATGAGTGCCTTGGTGTTAGGCTCAGCCCCTCAGCCTGCTTAAGTAGGATTAATGACTAGACATAATGCCTGGTTAATGCTACTTGCTAAGGTTATTACTGGTGAACTCCTTAAGCATTCTTACGAGTTCCTCCTCACTTGAGGTAACCTCAATGTTAGGTAAGTAATTCGTCATTTCCCTCCATATTATTGGATTATCCTTGAACCTATAATCCATGAGTATTATAAAGACCCTATCCTTATCGGACCTAAGCCCCCTACCTATGGCCTGCTTAACCTTAACTAAGGCTTGCCAAGTGTAGACTGCGTGCCACGCATCATCGTAGTTGGCCCTAGACTTAACAACATCAACTAACCCATTCATGAAATCATTCGGCTCAGGGTAAGGTACACCAATTATTGCCACTGCATCTATGTAGTTGATGTCATTGAACCTGAACTCAATACCCTCAACAAGCTTACCTCCGGCAACCGCCAGTATTAACTTATGTGGGTTAACTTTAATCGACCCTAACACATCCTCTATGGTTGTTGTACCTATTTCAACCACTAAGTCAACCCCATGCTTAATGTACTTCCTAGTGGCCTTAAGCGTGTCGTATGATGGGAAGACTGCTAGAACACTGTGGTTCACGGCATCATAAACACTTATCAATGCCTGCGCAATCCTACTGTACTGTTCCTCACTCCTTTCAGTATACTTTGTGGTTACTTCACCGTAAACCACAGCCTTAACGTTAGAGGACTTAACGTACTCGGTTAATCCAATCCTTAACTCACTAACCTTAACCTTAACACCCAGTAGGCTTGTGAAGAGCCTCGTAGGGGGCATTGTACCACTCATGACTATGAAACTATGGGCATTATTCAAAACCCCAGAGGCTGCTACCGATGGATCCATTAACCTGCTTACAATGGCCCTACCATCATTACCAATAGATAGGAAGAGGGCCTTATCCTTAGGCATCTTAACCACTGACTTGTAGAAATCAATTATGTCACTTAAGGGTGTACCAGCCAGAAGAATACCCCTACTCCTTTTACTGGCTAAAACCTCACCAGAGGCTTCACTTAAGTAATCAACGTCATTGAAGTACTCCAAGACCTTGGTTGAGTCAACCCTACGCTCACCCTGCTCGGTAACGCCTATGAAGAGGTCCCTGAAGAGGGCCCTTATTGATGCTAATGCCCTTAATGCCCCCGCTTTAACGTTAATGTCGCTTACGAACCTCCTAACATCAACTACCGCGGCCTTAACCATGGCCTCGGTGAGGTATTGGGTGTTTAGATCCAGTACTGCGTAGGGGAGGTTGTGCGCCTCATCAATGATTAGTATCGATGACTTAAGGTCTAGGTCAACAACCTCAGGGGCGTTTAGGGAGAATAAGTAGTAGTAGGATAGGATTATTAACTTTGCATCGCTGATGAGCATCCTTGAGGCATCATATGGGCATACGCCAAGCTTACATATTGACTTAACGTACTCACCTGGTGATTCCAACCCAGCCACAGTATCCATGAATAGGCTATGGTCAATTCCACTCTCCCTCAACTTAATATAATACCTACATTCCCCAGTCCTCTTAAGGTAATTACACTCCATTAGGAAGTCCCTATAGGGTAACTTGGACGTTGATGATATGCAACACATCCTCGCCCTATTCCTAACTAGGACGTAGGGTATGAAGAGCCCCTTAACCTTAAGTAACTTACTCAACTCCCTCATTGGGGCTATTGCCTGGTTATTAGTCCTAATCATGTAAATAACCTTAATAGGCTCACCCTCACTATAGGCTAAGGCCGCGGCCAAGGCAGCTGCAGTCTTACCCACACCAGTGGGTGCCTCAATCACAACACCCCTACCCTCCCCTAAATTACTGTATATGAAGTCGGCAATCTTAGCTTGAAGAGGCCTCCAACCCACGTACGGTAAGTACCTACTCACCTTAGTATTAATCATTAGACCAGCATTGAGACGCTGCACGCTTTAAAAACCTATGGCTCAGTGCCTTAATCTTGATGAAGCTATAACCCTTACCTCATTATTAGTACATTACGGTTTTAGGTAATAAGCCTTATAAAATGAAGTTACGTTGAACACTTGCAGTTATAAAATAATTACCAATTACGACTAATTGCATTTTAAAGTAATCTAGCATTTTCTCACAATATTTTTCTTATTGCACATCAAGTGTGAAATAAAAGATTTTAACTATTCATGAACTAAAAGGTATAGTGATACTATGGGCGAGAAAAGGAAGAAAATGGCTGTAGCCGTATTCTCAGGCAGTATAGATAGGTTAACTGGGTTGGCTATCCTTGTTTCTGGTGCAGTGGCCATGGGTATGGAGGTTGAATTATTCCTTCAATTATGGGGTGCATATTCCTTTAGGAAGGATGTTATACAGAAGAACATGAACTTTAGCGAATTTCAAAACCTGAGTTCTGAGGTTGCTAAGAGGTTGCAGGAATTGAAATTACCATCATGGTTTGATTTATTAAGGGAGGCTAAGAGGATGGGCAACTTAAAAATTTATGTGTGCTCCACGGCGGCTGCAATATGGAAGGCTAAGAAAGAGGACTTCGTTGATCTAGTTGATGACATAATAGGTGTGGGTGAATGGGTGGATAAAATGTCAGAAGCCGACATAACGCTATTCGTGTAGGTGATGGGCATGAATGAGATAAAGGGTGAATTAAGTCCCGAGGAGCTTAGGAAACTTAAACCAAACAAGACAGTAGACGCTAGGGGCATGTCTTGCCCAGGTCCTCTCCTGGCGGCTAAGCAGGCTATAACTGAAGTACCAGTTGGGGGAATACTGGAAACTCTCTCATCAGATCCTGGTACAAAAAGGGACTTACCCCTTTGGGCTAAGAAGATGGGGCATGTATACCTAGGCACAATAGAGGAGCCTGGGTACTGGAGAATATTCGTGAGGAGAATGAAGTGATTAAGTAGGTGATTGAGTATTGACTAGTAAAGAATCAAAACCGCAGGTTCTTATTTTCGCTACAAACATTATTTCAGACCCTGGAATATGCTCAGCCGGCTTAATGCACTTGAGTTACCCAGCTCAAACAACCATTATCAAAGTTCCATGTTCCTCCATGATAAGGCCAGAGTGGATACTAATAGCGATTGAAAGCGGCTTCGATGGCGTATTCATTGCTGCCGATGGTACTGATTGCCCATACTTAAGTGATTGCACAGACAGGACTGCGAAGCATGTTAGGGAGGCTCAAGAATTATTAAGCAATAGGGGTATTGAACCCGATAGAGTTAGAATGGCCGCCATTTGCTCAGTATGTGGGGAAGCCTTCTCTAGATTAATGAACGACTTTTACTCTAGGTTAATGAAACTAGGCCCCATTAAGGTGAGCTACCGTGGGGAATGACTTGTTTAGGAAGATCCTTGAGAAGGCTGAAATCGTGAATGAGCCACTTAACTACGATGTTGTAGTAATAGGTGGTGGCATAGCGGGCATAGAGGCGGCACTTGATTTAGCGGAAATGGATTATAAGGTTCTCTTAGTTGAGAAGGAGACAACTGTAGGTGGTAAAATGCTTTTACTAAGTAAGGTATTCCCAACTCTTGACTGTGCTAGTTGCATATCAACTCCGAAAATGGCGGCCGCTGCTCATCACCCTAACATAGAATTATGGACCTACTCAGAGGTTACCAGTATTGATGTTAAGGGAAGGGGTGATTTTGAAGTCACAGTTCTGAAGAAACCCAGGTTTGTTAATGATGCCTTATGTACTGGATGCGGTAAATGCGAGGACGTATGCCCTGTAGTTATACCAAGAGAGTTGGATTATGGCCTTAGGGGGAGGAAGGCAGCATACATACCCTTTGATACTGCCGTCCCAAAGATAACTGTAGTAGATGTGGATAACTGCATTTTCTGTGGGCAATGTGAAAGGGTGTGCCCCGCAGGAGCCATTGACTTCACTCAGAAGCCTAAGATCTATAGGGTTAAGACACACGCATTAATAATAACTACTGGTTACAGACTTTTTCCTGCGGAGAGGAAGGAATCCTATGGTTATGGTAAGGTACCTAACGTAATAACGGCAATGCAAATGGAGAGACTATTATCCCCCACAAGGCCATTTAATTCTGTTTTAAGGCCATCCGATGGTAAGGAACCAAGTAGTATTGGGTATGTGCTCTGTGTTGGTTCTAGGGATAAGACTGTGGGGAACCCCAGGTGTTCTCAAGTTTGCTGCATGTATTCGATAAAGCAGGCTCAGTTAATCTTAGGGGCAGTACCATTGGCTGATGTAACAATATACTGCATGGACATAAGGGCTTACGGTAAAGGTTTCGAGGAATTTTACCAGAAGGCTAAAGCAATGGGTGTTAGGTTCGTGCGCAGTAGGGTGGCTAAGATTGAGGGATTGCCTAACGGTAATGTTAAGGTGATTTATGAAGATATTGATGATGGAAAGGTGAAGTCCGCAGAACATGACTTAGTGGTTTTATCCGTGGGCCTATTACCAAGCAGTAATGATGTTGTTTCAATAATTCATGGTGCAAAATTAACCGTTGATGCACTGGGATTTATAATAACGGATCCATCGGCACCTACTCAGACGAACATAGAGGGCATTTTCGCGGCAGGTTGCGCAACGGGACCTAAGGATATTCCTGATACCATATTGGAGGCGGCATCAGCCGCAGCGAGATGCGCAGCTTATCTAAGATTGCTTAAGCAGGAAAGAATGACGACAGTAGAAGTGGTCAGCGATGGAGAGAAATAACAAGATTAGGATCGGTGTATACGTATGCCATTGCGGTGGCAATATTTCTGACGTTGTTAATGTAAAGAGGGTTGTTGAGGAGGTACGTAAGGAAAAGGATGTAGTTATTGCTAAGGATTTCATGTTCATGTGCTCTGAAGCTGGTCAGAAATTGATCGAGGATGACGTAAGAAGTGGTAGGGTAAATGCGGTGGTTGTTGCCTCATGTTCCCCAAGACTTCATGAGGCGACATTCAAGGCCGCAATAGCGAGGGCTGGTGGTAATCCGTATATGTATTACCATGTTGATATTAGGGAGGAGTGCTCATGGGTTCATGAGAATGATAAAGAAGAAGCCACGAATAAGGCTATAAGGCAAGTTAGAATGGCTATAGCCTACCTTAGGCATGCTGAGCCACTTAGTAAGGTAAGGGTAAGGTGTGAACAGTCAGTACTTGTAATTGGAGGGGGCATAGCTGGGTTAAGGGCTGCCTTAGATTTAGCTGAATCTGGCATTACTGTGCACCTTGTTGAACGTACCCCATTTCTCGGCGGCAATGCTGCCAAAATCGGTAAAATTAAGGTTTTCCCTTATGAGAAAACAGCCATTGAAATAGTTAGAGAACTTACACAAAAGCTTAGGATGATGAGCAACGTGTCAATATACACTAACGCTGAGGTGGAGGATGTGTCAGGGTATGTAGGCAACTTTGACGTTACTATTAAGGTGAATCCACGTTATTTTAAGGGCAAGTGTGACGAACAAGAGGTTGAGGAACTTAGAAGGGCATGTCCAAGGAAGACCCAGGATGAGTTTAGCTATGAGGTCTCCGAGAGGACTGCAATAATGCTTCCTCCGTTCAATGGCGCTTACCCTGAAATACCAGCGATAGATATTGCATTATGTGATAAATGCAGTTTGTGTACTAAGGTGTGTGATAAGATTGATTTCTCTCAGAAGCCGCAGACTGTTCATCTAAGAGTTGGCGCAATAATCGTAGCCACTGGGTTTAAACCATATAAGTCTCAAAAGGGTGAGTATGAGTATGGATCGCCTGACGTAATTACTCTCCAAGAGTTAGTGGGGATGATTAATAAATACGGTGATGTAATTATTAATGGTAAGAGACCGAGGAGTATAGCATTCATTTACTGCGTGGGAAGTAGGCAAAGGAGGGAGGAGGGCAAGAGTGTGAATGAGTACTGCTCTAGGTATTGCTGTATAGCCGCGCTAGATGTCGCGGTAGCTATTAAGGAGCTTTTGAAGGATGTTAAGATATATCATATAGTTAGGGATGTTAGGTCTTACGGTATAAATGAGTTATTGTATGAGGAAACGAGTAGGCAGGGGCAGGTTTTCGTAAAGTATGATGTTGATGAAGGTGAACCACAGATCGCATATGTTAATGATAAGCCTATTGTTAAGGTTAAGGATGTTTTAACTGAACACATGGAAATAGAGTTACCTGTTGATTTAGTAGTCCTTGTTACGGGCATGGAACCATCAGATGGTACAGTGAATATTGCAGAGAAAATGAAAATATCTAAAGGCACTGATGGATTTCTCCAGGAGATTCATCCTAAACTTAGGCCTGTGGAGACAATGCTAAATGGAATATTTATTGCAGGCACTGCGCAGGCACCACGTGGTATTAGTGAAACCTTAGCGTCCGCATCAGCAGCTGCGGCGAAAGCTATGTCACTTGTCCTGAAGGGATACACTGAGTTGGAACCATTTGTTGCTTTTGTTGACCAGGATAAATGTAAGGGTTCTGGATTATGCATAAGCGAATGCCCATATGGTGCTATCGTAATTAAGGATTATGCAGGTGGTAAGAAGGCGTGGGTAAATGAAGCGCTTTGTAAGGGTTGCGGGGCTTGTGCGGCCGTGTGCCCAAGTGGTGCCATTCAACTTAAGGGTCTTAGAAACGTGCAGATTGAGGATATGATAAAGGCGGCAGGTGGTTTCTATGTCTAGGAGAGAGCTTACGATAGATAAATTAAAGAAGGAGATGGGGATTCAGCCACCTAAGGAGCTTACGGAGTACGTTAGGGAAGTAACGACTATAAGAAGTAAAATAATTAATTGCCTAAGAAAGTATGGGGAATTAACAGTCAAGGATATTTCCCTAAAGATGAGTATACCAGAGAATGTAGTCCTCTGGCACCTTATGACAATGTTCAAGTACGGCTTGATTGAACCAACCGAAAAGACTGATGATGGTTATTACAGGTATAGACTGAAGGGTGAGACTCATGGCTAAGGTAAATCCTAAATTAATAAATGAGTTGAAGGAGCTTGGGGCATTCGATATATCGGCTTGCTATAGTTGTGGCATTTGTACAGTAACCTGTCCCTTAGTCCAAGAGGGGCATGAGTTCCCAAGGAAGATAATAAGGTACGCAATCCTCGGTCTTGAAGATAAGCTTGTCTCAAGTACTGAGCCTTGGCTATGTTATTACTGTGGCGAGTGTACACAATCATGCCCAAGGGGTGCGGACCCAGCGGGCTTCATGATGGCTACGAGAAGGTACTTGACAACTCGTTATGATCAAACTGGATTCTCGAAGAGACTCTATAAATCAAGGTTCATTGAATTCATTTCAGCTGCACTACTCTTCGCTCTCACAGTTTCAGTTATTTACCTCCTTCATGGGCCAATAGTTCTCTCAAAAGTTGACCTAGACTCCTTCCTACCAACACACCTAGTTGAGTTAGGTGACCTAGTGATACTAGTGGTGCTTTCGGGTCTTTTATTGGCTAACATTTACAGGATGTATAGATTCACAGTTTCAGCTAAGGGTATTCCTTTCTTAGTGCATATAAAGGAGTTCATAAGGACAGTGGTACCGCATTTCCTTACCCAAGTTAGGATGCTGAAGTGTAGTAGAAACACCATAAACTGGATTATGCATGTATTGATCGTGTACGGTTACGCGACAATATTCATACTAGTGGTGGTTTTCTTACCTCTATTTCAAACAAACATTATTTACCCAATATATAACCCAGTAAGGTTAGGTGGGTATTTAGCATCTGCAGCATTAATAGTAGGGGCAGGTTACGGAATCTATGGCCGTATAAGGAAGAACACATTGGTAAGGCAATACTCCCACTCAACTGATTGGCTCTTCCTAACATTACTATACCTCACCATAGTTTCAGGCATACTTATTGATGTGTTCAAGTACCTTAACCTACCCCTGGAAACATACGTAATATACACCATTCACTTAGGCTTCGTGACACCACTACTAGTACTGGAGGTGCCGTTTGCGAAATGGTCACATTTAGCCTACAGACCCTTAGCAATATACTTCACTAGACTTAATGATATCGCTAAGACAAAAAGCGAAGCCCACATATTAGTTAAGGTGAGTAATTAAACCTGCTTTATTGCCAAAGTATATGTCATTAAACTTCACGCTTACTGGCTTAGAAACATACGGCCGCATTCTTTAACTGGAGGGATTAGGATTAACATGGGCCCAACCCCCACCCCACTACTGATTAGCCTCAGCCGTAGCCATAGGCCCATGCTCGGGCCAGTAGACCCCTGAACACGCCCACCCCGGCTTAGGGCCGCTCCCTCCCGGGCCTAACCCGGTTCACCGGAGCCCCACTACCCACAGCCCTACGGCTGTAGGCGTGGGTAGTGGACGTCTCAGGGGGCTGGCCTTCATGGCGGTGCCCATGGCCCGACACTGGACTAACCAGTAGCGGAGTGGAGTTTCGGCCTCCGTTTACCTACGGCCCTCATTGAGAGGGGGAGGGGTGGCGCCCCTCCAGGCCTGGCCCGGTTTGAATGTGTGGTGAGCTTTTTAACTCTTACTTGTTGAGGAGTCAATATAGTTTATGTTAAACTATTTATGAGTATTGGTTTAAGGAAAAACTATTAAAGTACCCTTGCCTATTGCTGATGGAGTTGAGGATGAGTGACTCAATTGATGCGTCAATAGTAGTACCGACGCTTAATGAGGCTGATAATGTAGGTAGACTCATTGAGGAATTAGCCAGCAACATTAAGGGTATTAATTATGAGGTGATAATTGTTGATGATGGGTCAACTGACGGTACTGTTAAGGTTGCCGAGGAGACTGCTAGGAGGCTTGGGGTTAACCTTAAGGTTATTGAGAGGGGTAGGAGACTTGGCTTATCAAGCGCGGTAATAGATGGTATAAGGGCTAGTAGAGGAGGCATAATTGTGGTGATGGATGCTGACCTACAGCACCCACCATCTGTAGTACCGAAGCTAATTGAGGCCGTCTCCAACGGGGCTGATGTAGCGGTTGCGTCTAGGTACATTAAGGGTGGTGGGATAGCCGGTAATTGGCCCCTCCTGAGGAGGATAATAAGCCGTGGAGCAGTTACCTTAGCCCACATACTGGTGCCTACAGCCAGGGATGTTAAGGATCCTGTCTCAGGTTTCTTCGCAGTGAAGAGGAGTGCCGTATGTCTAGGTAAGCCCCACGGCGACTACAAGATCCTGCTCGACATACTTGCCCTCTGCAGGGTTAGGAGGATTGCGGAGGTTCCCTACGTTTTTAGGACTAGGGAGGCTGGCTCATCTAAGTTAGGCACTAAGCAAATAATAAACTACGTTAAGCAGATTGCCTCAATATCATTAAGCCTACTTTCCCTAAGTGGTTATAGACCTATTAAGTTTGCCATTGTTGGTGTAATAGGCTTATTCGTATCGGAGCTTGTGCTTCACGTATTCTGGAGGATGCTTGGGTTAGCATACTTCATATCCCTAATACCAGCCATTGAGGCGGGGGTTGTTAATAACTTTACCCTAAACAAGGTGTGGACTTTTAAGGACAGGTCAGTGGGTTACTGGGTGGGGTTAGGTAAGTACCATGTAGCCAGTTTAACCGGAACAGCTGTAACATATGCTGTGACGAACCTGCTTCACTACGTTCTCGGCGTGAACGGTTACGTAGCATACATAATAGGAGTTATATTCGGCTTCATAGCCAACTACATTATGGCTGAGATTTACGTCTTCAAATACCATCACGCAGGTACCAGTAGTTAGTTACTCCACCCCTTAAGCATGAGGGTGCTTGCTCCACTACTCTAACTGAACCTTCAATACCCTAACGCCTAAGCACTAGCATAAGCCCTAAACCTCACAGTGAACATAAGGGGTAAGTACTTGGGGCAAAAGTATCTCAAGCCTTACCCCAGTCATAGAGAAAGGATTTTTAATGTAATAGTAATAACCTTTAAAAGCGTTAACATTATTGATGCTTGTGGCCAACAATAAGAGGGGCTGTGACCCAGTAAGCATTAGGCTTGAGGCCGAGGATTTTAGACTATGGTATACTAAGTTCAGGGATGTTATAAGCGACTTAAGCCTAGTTAGGAGAGTGTCCTCAATAGTGTATAACCTCCTCAACCAAGGCTGCAGTGAGGAGGAAGTTGTTAAGGCTGTTGAGGATATTTTAAGGAACCTTAACGTAGACCCATTAATGATTAAGAGGGGGGAATTCCAGGGACTTAGAGGTGACGTAGTTGAGGTTTTAAAGGTAGTATTCCCGAATGCGATACAGGAGACTAAACCACCCTTCTTCATCAATGAGAGGAATAAGAGGGGGAAGAGCCAGCAACCTCCAGTTAATAGACAGGTGAAGAAGGCTGTTAGGCGTACTTTAAGAATTAGAGGCACTGAGGCGCTCTCCTGGATAATACTAGGAGTATCCTCAATCACAGCAATAATATCCCTGGTAATTAACAATAAGCTAATACTGGGTATAAGCTCATCGCTAGCCTTAATATTCCTCATAGTGGCATTAATGGCACACATACGCATGATATGAGCCTTATGAATGCTTATGATACCTATTTGATACTGTATGATTTTAAATCCCTAAACGCTCTTTCAGTATAAGGACGAAGTAAGAGTTCGGTCTTCATTGTGGTTAGTAGTTACTTGGCCTCATTACTCCTCCCCCTCGGGGACGCGGGGTTTCATTGGGTGCCTTCCCCAATACCCACTCACAAGCCCCACAACGGCACCCTCCAATTAAGAGTCCATGAATTTTAGCTTACCTTGCATTAAAGGATTAAACGTAATTAAAAATTAATGAGTAATTACGTAAAAATATTACAGACAGAGGAAGAATGGGGAATGATGAATACAGTAGAAGGGTGAGACTTGTCGCTCGTTTTTATCATTATACTTAAAGCTCACTCCTCAAGTAAATGAAGTCTGGTAAACTAAGAATAGTGAATTCAAGAATTAGTTTCAGTTACTTAGGCAGGAGGCTTAATAATGCTTTTAAGTTAAATCTATCCAAAAGTAATTAAAGTTAGTATCAGTAATACCTTAGTGAAGCAGGGAAAGGGCCTAGTTAATGAACTTAATGACTTACTTGAGTCTTACCTGAGGGATATGGAGGGGGATGTGGTAAGTGTGGTGATATCGGATATTAATGGTTTACCAATAGCATATAAGTCTGTAATTAACCTGGATGTTGATTCACTATCAGCATTATGTGCCTTGGCCATTAACCATATGCAGAAGATTAGTAGTGAGACTAAGCTAGGTGATGTTGAGTACATAATAGTAAGCTATAGTGGTTACGTACTTTACATTGAGCACATTTATGGTGACTTACTACTCATAGTGGTTACTAATAGGGATGCTAACATGGGCTTAATAACATATGTAACAAGCAGGTATGCTGAGCACATAAGTAATTTAATAAAGTCTGCAAAGGATTCCAACGATTGATAATAATTAATGGCGATACTGAGAATCCTTTATATTGATGTTTATATAGGGATTAGTAATGAGCTGAATTCTATCATAGTTTATTTTCCTATTATTCCTAACTATTAAATGCAAATAATGTAGTGAATTGAACCTTAATGCGAACACTATAGAAAATCTTAAAAAATAATAAAATATTAACTGAATTGGTGAGGTTAAGGAACGTGAAGGTCTGGATAATGATTATCATTATTATGATATTATTAGCACTACACTTGGGTGCTCCTCAATGGATTAAAGTTTCAGCCATCACCATGTCTCCAAGTACTCGCACTACTTATAATCAAAATCTAAATCTTAACTAAATATAATTGCCCACATTACTTAAACATAACCCAAAATTCAGCAACGTTCTCACTATGCTCAATACCTAAGGCCTTCTCTCTCAGTCAACTTCAAGTAGACTTCATTTATAATGGTACAGGGTACACTGTTTCCTCTAACGGTACAGCAACCATGTATCCCGGATATAGTATGATATTTAACTTAACTCTCCATAATAAATCAATGATAGTTGCCTTTGCATGGGCTCCACCATGTAATATGAATCTCGGTTTACCCTGCTTCACAGGGCTTACCCTACCTTCGCCTAACTCACTTTCAGTATTCAATGGTACGGTAACCATGAATTGGTACATTAAGGATCGCACCCTCTACCTAACCGTGCTGCTTAAGAATCTAAGTAACAATACCTCTCATTAGTTAATTACTCGTCTTATTTGCCTTTAAGAGCATCCCTAAGATCATTGATTATCTGCATCTTAGTGACCACTTTTTGCTATTGCTTCTAATAATGTATCTATTCTCTTATTAGTTTCATCTATACGCCTGTTAATGCGTTCCTCCATGCCTCCTATTAGCTTTAGAACTTCATCAATCCTCTTATTTGTCTCATCAATCCTCCTATTAGTATCCTCCACCCTTCTACTAACTTCATCAATTCTGGCACTTAATGACTTACCAATGTCATCAATCTTGGCATTTAATGACTTATCAATGTCATTAATCCTAGCATTTAATGAATCCATGCGCTTATTAATGCGTTCCTCCATATCCCCCATTAGCCTTAGGATCTCATCAATCCTCTTATTCGTTTCATCAATCCTCCTATAAACATCGTTAATTTTAACGTCAATTTTAGCATCAAGTGCATCAATGCGTTTATTTAATGCATCAGTAATGGCATCTAGTCTCTTATTTGCCTCATCAATACGCCTATTAGTTTCACGAAACATCCCAATCATTAAGACCACTAAATCCTCAATACTCAATTTCTTACCATCCTCAATCTTCTTAAGTACAGTCTCCAAAGCCTTATCAACAATGGGGCCAACAATAGACTCCACAGTAATTAAGAGGTTAAGTAGTTAAAAACCTTGCCTAACCTAATACGTAATATACCCATGTAGTTGAATGCAGTAATAGAGCCCCGGCCGGGATTCGAACCCGGGACCTCCCGCTCACCTGGATTTTAACCTACAAGGCCTACGCGGGGGTAAGTAACCCCCTGGGCGCTCCAACCAGGCTGAGCTACCGGGGCTTCATGGTTTTTTAGGTAAGTGATTTTAAGGTTTTCTCCCAGGAGAACCATGCTTTAATTGAAAGGTAACCTTCATGTTGATCAGTAGGCTCATAAACACTCACTCATCGTCTTAGCTCAGCCTCATCATCAACCTCACTATTACTTAAAAGCACTAAGCCTAATGTGGGGGCTGTTTTTATTCTTTTACCCTAGGCATTAGGCTTAGTCATTATATTTACTTAAACATACTATGAATCTTGATAATGCGCCATGAACATGGTCAACACCTATGCAGTACGCATTTAAACCTAGTGAACCAGCCTCATCAATGACAATATCCAGTAAATACGAGGGAAGCGTCATTACAATGCTTCCACCATTAGCCAACACCTCAGTGGCTGATTTAAGGAATCTGATGTAGAGGCTACTGAGCCTTGAACCTGTTCTAAACACTCTATTGAAGGGGGGATCAGTTACCACTGCCTTAATTGAACCAGGCCTAATAGGCATCATTAGTGCATTGCAGGTAATGTCACTCACACTCCTCACATCACACCCAATTGCACGTATGCCTAGTTCCTCAGCAATCCTAGGTATCGTGCCTACTCCAGCGAATGGGTCAATTATTGGGCCATCAGCGACGCCCGTTAAGTTAATCATAAGTAGTGCGTGAAGTGGATTCAGGTGAGGTAAATCAACCCTAATGCTGCTTAAAACCGCCTTAATTAGGGTAGGTTTATACTTAACCTTATTAATCATCATCTCCTTAACTAAGGCCGCCCTATTAATAACGCCTATCAATCGCTCAGGTTCACCATCAGTAGTCACCTTAGCCCAACCATCCCCGCATTCAACATTACTTACTCTTAATCCACTTAACTTAACCAACGTCCTTAATTCTAGGCACGCTAACTCAATACCCATTAATCTCTTTAGTTTAATGAAGGCCTTCATTTCAACGTTCAATACTAATCCTCCTCATATGTCTCCTAATCACGAATATGACCGCCAGCACCAATATGTTGATTAGCACGTAGACTATGAGGAACAGTATGAGTGATGTTATGTTAAAGCCAGGCACTATTATGGAGGATAACCCAGTTAAGGGTGATATCAATGATATTGAGGCTATATGACCATAAGGTACCCTGTGGGTTTTCGAATAAGTCTCAATAACCAGAACTGCCACTAATGCACCATACATTATACCTATAATTTCAGGTAAGGTTAATGGCTTCCCTATTAAGAGTGGGTATGGGTTACTCCTCAGTATGGGTGAGTAGACGTTCAGATACATGGCTAGTATAACTGCAGTTACTAGTATCGTAAAGAATGTTGCCTCATAACGCCTTATGAATAAGATAAGCGGCCTATAGGCGTTGAAGGCTATGAAGAGTAGCGTGATGCCAATCAATAGTGATATTGATGAAGCTATCATGGGCTTAATTGCTTGGGGAATCAAGAGCCATATCCCATAAAGCATAACCACTAACCCAGGTAAGCCAAGGGTATATTGCCTCCACCCTGGCTCAAGGAATGCCTTCCTAAGGTAATACCTAGTTAGTACGGCGAAGTCCTCAACGCTCCTAGTCTGCTTAACAACAATCCTCTTAACCGATATTACTGTTCTCCTTGATTGTATGAGGGGCAGCACAACTTCATCGGAGGGGCCGTCTGAAACCAGTATTATGCCGTCAGCGTTGAAGACGCTCAGAACCTTATCTAACTCAGCCATAACCTTCAAGTCAGCTTCAACATCACTATCACTACTCCCAGTAACTAAAGCCACCTCTATGTTACTACCGTATATTGGCTTTAAACTATCGTAAACCCTAATAGCCCCAAATATGGCGTTTGCGTCTGAGTCATCCGGGTACCTGACTATGAAGTCTATCCCAACCTTAAGGACTTCATCCCTACCGATAACTGGAGTCTTAACACCAAGCCTATCCCCAACATCATTATCCCTATCTACGCAAAGCACCAGTATCTTCTCTTCAACCATTACTACATCATCCACTTGTGTCTCCACCTTAATAAATCTGATGTTAAGAGGACGCGGATGATTTAAAATGAGGAGCAATGCTTTATACCACCCATTTACTTAACGTAGCATGCAGGTAGCCATCGCAGCCCATAGTGGTGAATACAGGGGTGAGCACGTTAAGGCTGTTAAGGAGGTTATGGATTCCTTAACCCAATGCAGACCCACAGTACTCCTAGGTGGCTATTGGGGCTTAATGAAGGTTGCCGCTGATGAGGCTATTTCAAGGGGATTAAGGGTTGTGTTAATACTACCTATTGAGAACGAACACATTGAGGCCCCTAAGGACGCTGTAGTGGTGAGGACTGGTATGGAGTTTAGGGAAAGGTCTGTTGTATTGGTTAGGAGCAGTGACTCAGTAATAGCGCTCGGTGGTGCTGCTGGAACAATAATGGAGGTGCTCTTGGCGTACGCCATGGGTAAACCAACAATAGTTCTTAAGGGTACAGGTTTCCCAACAGATAGGCTTGAATTAGCCTTCCCTGATTACGTTGATGATAGGAGGACATCCAGGATAATTTACGTAACTAACCCTAGTGAAGCCGGTAAGCTGGCCTGTGCCTCAAGGGGGATTCAAGTTGAGGAAAAGGGATGATGCATCTAGGTATATAAAATGAACATGAGCTGAAGTTAAAAGCCGTGTGAAAAACATTAAAAATAGCGGAACAGAGCCTAATTCATGAAGTTTGCATTGAAGTGTAGCCCAGGCCAGAAGATCAGTAAGAGGCAAGGTAAAGTAGCTATAATTGGGGCTGGGCCAGCGGGCCTAGGTGCCGCTGGTTACTTAATATGCAAGGGTTATGATGTTGATGTTTACGATAGAATGCCTGAACCAGGCGGAATGACATTATTCGCCATACCTAACTGGAGACTGCCTTGGAATAACATTAGGGCCGGCGTGAGGGAGCTCAGGGAACTGGGCGTTAACTTCTTCAGTAATGTTAAGGTTATTTGCGATGATGAGTACAGGATTGAGGGCGACCAGTTTGTTAAGAGTAAGATACATCTAGAGGAGTTAATAGATAAGTATGATGCCTTAATAATAGCAACGGGGACGTGGGAATCCAGGAAACTTAAAATCCCCGGGGAGGACCTTAAGGGATCATACCTAGCCCTTGATTACTTATTTAGAATATACGCAAGCCAGCACGGTTACTTACCTAAGTCTGAAGTCTTCAAAACTGGGTTAAGGTCCATGGTGGTTGGGGCTGGTTTAACAGCTGTTGATGCTGCTATAGAGTCTCAATTAGAGGGGGCTAAGGAGGTTTACTTATCCTACAGGAGAACTATAAACGAGGCCCCTGCCGGTAAGGCTGAGATAAATAGGTTAATTCAGAGGGGTGTTAAGCTCCTTGAATTAACACTACCGGTGGAGGTTAATGGTAAGGAGTACGTTGAGGCCGTTAAGATGATTAAAATGAGGCTGGGTAAACCGGATGCCTCAGGTAGACCTGCCCCAGAGCCAATACCTGGCTCTGAGTTCACACTCAGTATAGATACTTTAATATCGGCGGTTGGTGAAATACCAACACCACCCATGAGGAAGGAGTGCTGTGGCGTGAAGTTAAGGCACAATGGCACTATAGACACTGACGCCCAGGGTAGGACAACTAGGCTTGGTGTCTTTGCTGCTGGCGACGTCACGAATGGCCCAACGTTAATTGGTAAGGCGCTGTCTCACGGCATGAGGATAGCGCAGTCGGTGGAAGCCTTCCTTGAGGCTGGGGGTAAGAAGGGAGGGAGTTGGAGGTCTTAGGCTTCACCGTAAGCCCTATCTCCAGCATCCCCTAGCCCCGGTACAATGAACCCCCTCTCATTTAACTCCGGGTCAACGGCAACTAGGTAAACATCAATGTTAGGGTACTTGGCAAGGATCCTCTCTATGGCGTACCTAGTGCCTATTACGTGCACGGTTATGGTTCTCTTAGGTTTCCCATGCCTATACACTATGTCTAGGGTGGATAATATTGTTGATCCAGTGGCCAGCATTGGGTCAACAACAATTAACGTATCATCACTGTGTATTTCAGGTATCCTGTAGTACCCAATGTCTATTTGAAACTCCATTGATCCAGGCACATGAGTATTCTCAACCCTCCTTGCACTAACCACACCTATTCTGGCGGCTGGGAAAGCCTTAAGGAGACCCTCAACCATGGGCATAGCTGCCCTAAGTACCTGAACTATGATGACCTTATCAACGTCCTTAATCCTAACCCCCCTAGCCTTAACCCCGAGGGGAGTCTCAACCTCCACACTGTAAGTCTCAAAGGACTTAATTATCTCATAACCTATTAACCTGCCAAGCCTAACCAATCCCTTCCTAAACTCAATTTGACCAGTCCCCTTATCCCTAAGCGTCGTTAATATATCCTGAGCCAGGGGATGATCAACTATTACCACCTTCCCCATGAATTACCAGCATAACTGACCCTTAAGCCTTTTTAAGGGTGACATTGTGTTTAAAATTGGGTAAATCCATGTAAGCGTGGGATGCTTAAAAATGAGCAATGTAAAGCTAAGCCAGGTGAATCCTAATGAACCTCGATTACTTAAGTAGGGTACTTTACTCCCCGGTTATTTCAGATATCTTAGATGAGTTAGGCATCTATAATCACGCATTACCAAGTAACATACTTCCAATTAACCCCGAATACGTGGTTGCGGGCTACGCATACCCAATGTACGTTAGTGAAGCCAATGACTTCGACCCCAATAACCCTTATAGGGGACTTATTGAAGCTGTTGATGCAGTTCCAGAGGACTCAGTAATAGTTATTGAGGTTAATGAGAATGTTAGAGGTAAGGCTGCTGTATGGGGTGAATTAACGAGTACTGCGGCAATGGCTAGAGGCGCTAGGGGTGTTATTGCACATGGTCTAATTAGGGATGTCAACCAGGTTTTAAGAATGGGATTCCCAGTATTCGCAATAGGCCATACACCATACGACATTAAGGGTAGGGGTGAGTTTAAGAGCCATGGGGTTGAAGTAACTGTAGGTAATGTGAAGGTTAAGGTAGGTGACTTAGTGTTCGGTGACATTAATGGCGTAGTTATTGTGCCTAGGGAAGTAATGAGCGAGGTCATTAATAGGGCTATGGAGAAGGTGAATAAGGAGAGTACTGCAAAACGTGAGATAAGGAGGGGTACTCTTCTTAAGGATATATGGGACAGGTATAAGGTCCTATAGTGATTAGGCCACTGCTTATAATCATTAAATGTGCTTTATAATAATGCTAGCATAATCCGTATATTCACCATTGCTTGGTTTAATGCCATTAGATTAATTATAGTGAAGCTGCAAAACATTTTTAATTTTAAAACAGTATATTACTAATAATGATTAAGTCAGGTGGTTTAACTTGACTAGTGAGTTGGTTAAAGATTCAGGGTTAATATTCCTCACAGAGTGCCCTGCTACCCCATTAACCCACATACTAGCGCTTAACAATGGGGACTACGCTGAAAGCATTGGTAGGTTACTTGGCTCAAGGGGTCCAGTGGACGCTACCCTTTACTTAACTAGGGCATGCAACCTGAGGTGTACTACCTGCTATGTATCAGCCTCTAAGCCCCTTCCAAATGAACTCAACGTGGATGAGTGGATTAGGGTTGTGGATGAACTGAGTGAACTGGGGGTAAGGTACCTTT
Source organism: Caldivirga sp. (assembly GCF_023256255.1). Lineage (NCBI taxonomy): Archaea > Thermoproteati > Thermoproteota > Thermoprotei > Thermoproteales > Thermoproteaceae > Caldivirga > Caldivirga sp. The sequence goes on from NZ_JAGDXD010000066.1 coordinate 57,793, forward strand.
ACCTGCTTGGTGGTGAACCCCTTCTTCTACTTAACAGGGGGTTACTTGACATTATTAAGAGGGGTAAGGAGAATGGGATGGTTGTTTCCATAAGCACTAATGGAACTTTGGTAAGTGAAGATTCCGCAGTTAAGTTAAGGAATTCAGGCGTGGATCAGGTTCAAGTGAGCCTCGATGGACCTAATCCAGTGGTTAACGACTTAATTAGGGGTCGTGGATCCTTCAGGAAGGCCATTAACGCGATTAAGCACCTTAAGGAAGCGGGCGTGCCTGTGACCCTATCGTACACTGTTACAATAATTAATGCTGACTACGTGAAGGACTTAGTTAAACTAGCCGTTGACTTAAGGATCCCTGTAGTAACATTCGTTAGGGTTCAGGAATTCGGTAGAGCCAGTGAGTGGGGGTTAGGCATTAGTAATGAATTGGCGCATGAAGTACTAATTAAGTTAAGTGAAGTAAACCCCACTGGTGTTAAGGTGGTGTACAGTGGCTTCAGGTTTGGGTTACTGAGCCTCATTAGGAAAGCCTACGGTGAAGCTGAGGAGCTGCTTAATAGGCTTAAGGTAGTTAATTACGGTACGTGCCCAGCCGGTAAGAGTAGGCTTGTTATCGACTCTAACGGTGACATTTATGGTTGTGAATTACTGATGAAGCCAGAGTTTAGGGAGGGTAATGTTAAACAGGATGAGTTAGGTAAGGTGTGGGTAAGTGGATTTAGGGCCTTTAGAAATAGGACACCTAGCTCACTATGCGTTACTTGCCCATTCTTTAAACTATGCCAGGGAGGGTGCCCAGCTAGGGCTTACGTTAAGTATGGTTCATTAAATAGCCCTGACCCACAATGCCCATTCATCAGAAACTAGGTGTTAAGCTTAATAAGGGTTGGTAAGCAGGGATGTAGGGTATGGTTGTTTTACCACCATTACAGTACAGTATAATTAAGGCGTTGGCCGAGGCTAATGAGCCTATTGACGCTGATTCCCTAGCCAGTAAGGTGGGTAAGAGGGCTGAGGACATCATGAGGGATCTTGAGGAACTTAGGGCGAGGGGACTCGTTAGGATTGAACATAGGCTAGTCACTAGAGTTACCTTAACAAACCTTGGTGAGGAGTACCTAAGGAGCGGCTTACCCGAGGAGAGGCTCATGGCACGTTTAAGGGAATTGGGTGGTAATGCAAGTATTAGTGAATTAAACCAATCAACGGGCTTAAGTGGGGAGGAATTCACAGCCGCCTTAGGTAGGCTCAGGAGGCTTAAGGTAATTAACCTAAGCGGTAATTCAATTAGTTTAACTGGAGATGAAAGTGAACTGAGGAGCTACATTAGTGAGCTTAAGGCAATCCTAAGCAGTATTAGGGGTGAAGTGGAGTACACTGGTGAATTACCTAAGCCTGTTGAGGAGGCTAAGCGTAGGGGGCTTATTAAGGTTCGTCAAGTGAGGAAACTCATAGTGGCTGCAACTCAGGAAGCCTTGAACCTGTATAGGGTTGGTGAATTAACCAGCGCTAGGGTGATAACTAGCTTAACCTCGGTTGACTTAGCCTCAGGTTCCTGGAGGGGTGGGGTCTTCAAGGAGTTCGACCTAACAGTAGAGGTACCCCTAAGGCCTATTAGGCGTAAGCACCCCTTCACCGAATTCCTGAATCACGTTAGGGATGAATTAGTGGCTATGGGTTTTGAGGAGGTTAAGGATGACCATGTTGATGCAGCCTTATGGAACTTCGACACCCTCCTAGTACCTCAATACCACCCTGCTAGGCGTGAAACAGACGTATTCTATGTTGAGAATAAGCTGAAACCAAGGGAAACCCCAGGTGAGGTTATGGAGAAGGCTAGTGAACAGCATGAATTGGTTTGGTCATATAAGTGGAGTAGGGATGAGGCCCTCAGGATACTTCTAAGAACACACACGACGCTAGTTACCATTAGGCAGATTTACCATAGGGGGCCAGGTGAATACAGGCTATTCTCACTGGATAGGGTTTATAGGCCTGACACCCCTGACCCAACGCACTTCATGGAGTTTCACCAATTGGAGGGCATAATAGTGGGTAGGGGGGTTACCTTCAGGAATCTGTTAGGCTTCTTCACTGAGCTTGCGAATAGGCTTAGGCTTGGTAAGGTTTACTTTAAGCCAGCGTACTTCCCCTTCACTGAGCCAAGTGTTGAAGGCTACGTAAAGCATCCAAGGCTTGGCCAACTTGAGGTATTCCCAGGAGGCATGTTTAGACCTGAGGTGCTTAGGATAGTGGGCTTAAGTAACGATTATAAGGTTGCGGCTTGGGGTGTTGGCATAGATAGATTAGCAATGGTTGTTCTAGGCGTTGACGACATTAGAACCCTCTACACTAATAACGTTAAGGAAATAGACTCAATGAGGAACCCTATTGAGGTGATTTAAAATGCCAACTATTGAAGTCTCATTAAGGGACCTTGCCTCAATAGCACGAACGGATTTAACACTTGATAAACTTAAGGAGGTGGTGGAGGTCCTTAAGGGTGAGGTTACTGAGGTTAAGGGTGATTACGTATCCATTGAGCTTAATTACGATAGGCCAGACTTATTCTCAGCGGAGGGGCTTGGGAGGGCTATAGGAATATACTTAGGTTCAAGAAGTTTACCGCAGTACAGCATTAATGGCCCAGTCACTAAGCTAGATGTAACCAAGGCACCGGCCTACAGGCCATACGCCTACATGGCCATCGTAAGGAACGTTGAGCTTAACGACGAGGCCATTAGGCAACTCTTTCAGCTTCAGGAAATTATGCACAGGGACTACGGTGGTGATAGGAGGCTAGTATCGATAGGCCTATATGACCTTGACACTGTTAAGCCACCCTTCAGTTACATTGCGGTTAAGGAAGCCTCCTATAGGCCGTTAGGTTACAGTGAATTCATGACGCTTACTGATGTACTTAAAGTAACCGAGAAAGGTAAAGCCTACTCAAGCTTAGTTAAGCCTGGGGAATACCCACTGCTCATTGATGGTGAGGGTAAGGTTCTTTCATTCCCACCAATACTCAACAGTGAGGAGACAAAGATAACTGAGACTACCAGGAACGTGTTGATTGATGTAACTGGTGTTGAACCTGAATTAATGAAACGCGTATTAAACATCATGGTTACTGCAGTGTCGGAGAGATCTAGAAGCCCTGTAATAGAGTCTATTGAGGCAACTGGGGTTAATAGTGAACTTACCCCAAGCCTTAAGTGGGTTAGAGTTAACGTTAAGTTAAGGGATATTGAGGATTTACTGGGTGTGAAGCTTGAACCCCCTGTGATTATTAATGTGCTAACTAGAATGGGGGTTAAGGCCTCAGACTTAGGTGACTCAATTGAGGTGTTTGCCCCACCCTATAGGATTGATGTCCATAGTTACGTTGACGTGGTTGAGGACATAGCCATCGGCCTTGGCTACAATAGCCTTGAACCAAACCTACCACCCCCAACGCACTTCGGTGTTAAGCACCCTGTAGAGCACCTGAGCAGTGTTATAAAGGACCTATTGCTAGGCATGGGGCTACAGGAGGTGGTTAACTTTAATTTAATTAGTGATGAAGTTATGAGGATCATTGGCTTTATTAACTTCGTTAAGTTAAGCAACCCTAAGATTAAGGACTACTCGGCGCTTCGCAATTCACTAATACCTTCACTGCTCCTAACAGCTAAAGTTAACCAAAGACTTGTTGGTAGACTAGAGGTCTTCGAGGTGGGTGATGTAGTTGAGTTGAAGAATGATACAGCCGTCACCAGTAGGAGGGTTGGTATACTGCTCATGGGTGATGGATACACGTTAACTGATGGATTATCAGTATTTAAGTCACTTCTTAAGGCACTAGGAATAACAACCAGCCTACGTAGATGCAGTAGTAGACCCTTTATACCTGTACGCGCAGTGGAGGTGCTAGTGAATGATACAGGAATTGGGTGCATTGGTGAAGTCGACCCTGAAATTCTAGTTAATCTAGGTATAGAGAAACCTACTGTTATCGGTGAATTAAACGTAGACTTAATACTAAGCATACTTAAAAGCCTTCAGCAGAGTTAAGACTCATGGTACTGGTTATTGGCCATAGGGGAGCTAGGTGCTGCGCTCCAGAGAACACAATACCATCATTTAAACTAGCAATTGAGACTGGTGTAAATGGGGTTGAGTTAGATGTGCATATGACTAAAGATGGGGAAGTGGTCGTAATTCATGACGATACATTAGACAGGACTACCACAGGGTCAGGTTACGTTAAGGACTACACACTTAATGAGATAAGGAACTTTGATGCTGGGGTTAAGTTTGGCTTAGAGTGGCGTGGGGTTAAGATACCAACCCTCGATGAAGTTCTTAGTGAATTTAGAAACAGGACCAGTTATGTAATTGAACTTAAGCATGGTAGTGACGTGTACCCTGGCATTGAGGAGAAGGTGCTTAACTTAGTTAGAAAACATGATGTGAAGGTTAAGATCGTGTCCTTTGATTTCGATGCTCTTGAGAGGGTGAGGCAGTTTGATGACTCTGTGGAACTAGGGTTAATATTCGTAGGTAAAGCCAGGTGGTTCATTGACATTGCTAAGAGATTAAAGGCACAGTGGCTTCAAGCTGAATATAAGCTAATTAACGAAAATGATGTTAAGATTGTTCATAACGCTGGTTTAAAGATTGGTGCCTGGACGATTAATGATGCGGATACGGCCGTTAAATTATATAAAATGGGCATTGATGAAGTAACCACAGATAATCCAAGCCTAATAATAGGAAGCCTTAAACGCCATAAGTAGCCAATTAATGCAAACTTAAATGACTGGAAATGTTTTTAAATTTAACCATGGCTTTAATCAAGTGTCTGTTCGTGATGAGTTTTTGCGTTTGTTGAGGGAGGATGAGGTTTTTAGGCTTGCTGTTTTGGGTTATTTGGGTATTTCTGATGTTCAGTCTTCTGTTAGGGAGTTGGTTAATGTTGTTAATGATCTTGCTAGGAATCAGTTAAGCATGATTAATACACTTAATAAGGTGATAAGCATAATGCAGAGGGGTATTAGTATTGAGACTAAGCCAACGCACTTCAATACTAAGTACGAATTCGACATATACGGTACAAACAACCAAATAACCATAATAGGCGAAGCAAAAACCAGAGCCGGCCCAAGGACTATTCAAAGGCTTGTTAATAGAGTTGAAGAGTTAAAAAGAATGATGTTTGGCTTATTGAATCAGGGAAAGAAAGGAATGTTGCAAGTGCTCTAAGCTAAGGTTAATTAAACATATGTGAAATCTCTTAACCACTTACCTAAAGTATCACTTAAATTCAGCTTCATTAAGCCTAGGTTACTCATTATCCTATAAGTGCTCCATAAAATGATAGCGAATACTATTAAAACACTAAGTAATAAATACGCTGAGACTAGTGTAACGAGAAATGCCCATAAAATTGATGTTAATAATATTAGTCGTGAGGATCATGCCAAGTCCTGCCTCATCATCAATAATTGCTTCGAGACATTACAAGGACTTTAACGCTAACTCATTAATACCCTTAATTAAGAATGGTTTAAGGCGAAACTTACTAAGTAGAGCCGGATTAAAGGCTGAGCCTACTTACATGGTAGCTACATGGACCTTACTGAGATTAGTATAGGATATGGTGGTGATGCATTATGAGGGGGCAGTACTTAGGGTTGACTCAGGCATTATTGATAATAGCACCTCTGACAATAGCTGTTAGAGCGTCCAATAACATGCTGATGACTACAATACCTCTATTAGCTAGGTATAACTTTCACTTCAGTAACACGCTCATTGGTCTGTTATCAGCATTAACAGCCTTAATGACATTCTTAAGCAGCGGCTTAGTTAATTCAAGGTTAAGGGCTCACAGTAGAAGGTTAATTTTCATAGTATCTTCAATAATATATGCAATGGTTTACCCATTATTCTGGTTATCAACACCATTAATTATATGGCCACTCTCAGCCATTGCTGGGTTTACCTTAGGTTTCCTAATGCCTAATATAATAACCTCAGCTAGCTTACTGCCCGATAGAAGAACTAGGGAAAGGTTACTGAACATTTATACATTATCACTCAGCATAAGCCTAATACTAGGCCCAGCTATTGAGTCATTTATACTAAAGTATTATAGTCTTAGGGAATCCTTCCTACTTCTCACAGCACTCCCAGTGCTTGCCTTAGTCATAACTCCACTTGTTAAGTTCCCTGAGGAAACCAGTGATTATTCGCCAATCACCTACAGTAACGTGCTATCTAACCCTGGATTTATAACCGCAGTTTTAAACATTGCAACATACAATGTGGTTTTCTCCTTCTTAATGGCCTTCGGAGGCATTTATGCTAGGGACTCCTTTGGAGTAAGCTACTCAATGGTTGAGATATTATTTTCACTGTTCTTTGTAGCCTCATTTTTAAGTAGGCTTTACTTATCCATAAAACCTGCTGAGAGACTTTGGCCCTTTATGGGTAATGCGGTGTTGTTGACCGTAATTGGTGTGGTAATGATAGGCTTCACTAATAATTACCTAGTATACACTGCAGCATTACTAGTACTTGGCATACCGCATGGCATTACTTACCCGTTATCAGTGGTTGCCATATCGAGGGCATTTAAACCACAGCATAGAAACACTGCTAATAGCCTATTCTTCTCCTTCATGATGCTCATAGGTATATTCACACCAATGGTAACAGGCTACATAGCGGATTTAATAGGTATAAGGAACACTTTCATAGTGCTTATATTACCCGTGATTACTGCGCTAGTGTTCTTAAGGAAGTACGTGAAGACTGTTGATAAGCCACCTGGGTAATTTGCAGGTGAACCTACTGTCTCTTGATTACAATGGTTAAGTATGAGCGGGGCTTAATGCTAATTCTTAATTCGCCATTAGTGAATTCACCAACCTTCTCAATAGGCTCCTCAAGTGGGTTAGCTATGTAGGCTACGTAACCGTTTAGGGTTTTTGACCTTATGGTTAACGATTTGGCTTCCCCATCAACCTCAAGCAGCCTTAGAACAATACCCTCACCTAAATCCCACTTCTTAACCGTAGTAACCACGACCTCAGGTGGATCTATCGCTAAGTCCCCATCAATGTACCTACCTACGTCTGGTGATGCGAAGAATCTGTAGGCTGAACTGGGTTTAATTCCCCTACCACTGGTTAACCTGTACGTGAATGTGAATTCACCGCCCTGGGCTGCCTTATAATTAGTATGCCAGTAATTATTCATTACATATGAGAAGACTAAGCCATTCTCAACACTTACCTTAGGTCTCCAAACGCCATCAAAGATGCTGCCAATGGTTATTAAGGGGGCTTCAGATGCGTATAGGGCTATGTCGAATTCCCCCTTAAGTAAGGCAATGTTATTGACCGTAAACCAGTTAACGCAACCTCCCTCAACGTATTCCCGTTCAGCATCAACGAACGCACCCGGCTCCTCAACAAGTACTCTTGGTTTCCTTAGATTAAAGGGGAAGGCGAAGTAAACCCCCTCCTTATCGTAGTTCTCAGCCTTATTAACAATATTTCTAATTATGATTTCCTTACGCCCCTTAACTAAAGTAACCTCCTTCCTGATCCTCGATAAGTAACCCTCAGTCTCCAGTACGAAGGTTAACGAATCGTCATTCTCGTAGGCATCAATTAACCTGCTTGAGTATTCCTTAATTATGGTGAAGACTGGTTTAGTCGGCTCACCCTCATATAGGTAGTTCAATATTGTTCTCTCCATGCTTGTGCCTCTACCGCCAAGTACGTAGATGTATTCATCGAATGAGTAATCACTTGAATCAATGAGATTAACACCAAGCTCCTTATCAATAATACTCACAATCTTACCATCCTTAATAATGACCTTGTAGTGGTTTGTTTCAAATGCCGCATCATTACCGTTAATGGGTCTCTTAACCATAGGCTTCCTGATCAGGGGCTTTGAAGACATTGGTGGTAGTGATACGTAGTTTCCCTCAATTAAGCCTTCAACACTGAATGGGTATGGGTTACTGACGTACTCACCCCTGGTTAATTCAATGACCTTGTTGAGGGCTTTCTCAGCGAAACCAGCCTTAATACGCCACTGCTCCAATACGCCTGGGTTAAATGGATCACTCACAGAGTTCCAGGCGCCCCAAGTGTGTTCATCAAAGTAGACGATGCTTCTCCAAACCTCATTCAAATCATCCTTAGGGTACTTAAACCCCTTCAGGTAATCCATTGCGTAGGCTGCTTCAGCAAAGTAGAGGAGCTTCTTGGCTAATCTAACCATGGCTAACTCCCTAGCCGTTGAGGCAGCGCCATCCTCCCAATAGGTTCCGAAACTACCCCTAACCTCATTCACCTTACTAGCCTTAGGCTCAATGGCCTTGAAGAACTCCTCAGTGGTGGCTATTATTAACTTGGGGTTATCCCACTTATCGTTAAATTCTCTAACTATGTCGAGGAACCTGTCGGATACAGGCCAATTATCAATGAACATTCCGTAGAGTAATACATCCTCATACTGGTAACCCCTCTCCTCAATGGTCGTTAAGAAATGGGCTAAGCCAGCCTCAGCCCTATCTAGGCTCGTCAACAAGCCCGCTGACCAACCCTGGTGGTAACCATGAAACCCCGGTATTAATCCACCATAGCCACCGCTGAACCAGGCTAATACATTATTTCCATCAGGCCCAATCCACCTGAAGGGTGACTTAAGCCAAGTATTCAACTTATGTAACGGCCCCCTATCTGGATTAGAGCCCTGTATATAATACTTAATTCCTATTTGAGACAAGACACTTGGTAGAGCCCATATGGCACTCGGTATGTCATTTAATGCAGCCGCCTCAATCCTAAAGCCGGCTGCCCTCAGGTCTCTTATGCCATAGAGCATCCTAATCAACTCCTCATGATTACATAAGCCAGTTAGTATATTCAATGGGAAGGCTTGAACACCAACAAGACCCTTCTTATTAGCATCCAGGAGCTCCATTATCCTACCGAAGGGTTGCTCAGTAACCTCAACAACAAACTTACCACCCCTAGAGGCTATTTTAAGGACCTCATCCATGTTTCTTCTATGCAGCTCCTCAACCCTAGGCTGAAGATCAGTATACCCATAATCAGTATGCACTGTTGGGGCAACATAAACCCTAAACCTCCTAGCTTCCCCGAAGTTAGGTCTGAAGCTAAAGGATTCGCCGTTCTCGAAGGCCACGTTAATGGATTCACCAGGCTTAATACTAACCAGGAACCATGATAAACCAGGATTAGCCGTGAAAGAACCATTACCAGCACTAAACCGCATTGAGTAAGGCAAACTATTCCTCACGTATATTAAAAGCCCCCTTAAACCATCCTTAGTAATGAAGCTGGTTGGCTTAACCCAAACATTAAGGCTACTCATTATTAAGTTGTACGTATAACTAGTATTTAAGAATATCCTTAACTTAGTTAACTCCTTAAATTAATAGCTATGGATTAATAGTTAAAGCCAGCAACCTTGAATACCCAATCAGCTGAATAATACCTCTTAGCCCCCTTAAATAAGGCATTAGTATTTTCCGCTAAACCTAATAGTGGCTGTTATTCTTGGCTAAGTTCATCATAGGCGCTTTATTGCAGTAACCCAATACTTAAGTTAAGAAGCTGATTTATTCTGCATTAACCTTATAAATAAAGTAATGGTTATCGGTAAGCGAGTCCACGACTATGGATAGGGATTACTTATTGAAGGCTTTAACTATGATGGGTTTAACGAATAGGGAGGCTGAGGTTTTCTTAGTAATAGCTGAGAAGGGTGAGGCAAGTGTTAGGGATATCTTAGAATTGGTTGATGTTCATCAACCTCAATTATACAATATACTCTCAAGCCTAATAAGGAGGGGGTTCATAAAGGTATCAAGCAGTAGACCTAAGAAGTACAGTGCATATAGTCTCTCCACAATAATAGACACCTACATTTCATCATTCCTATCAATTAAGGAAGCTGTTAAAAGAATTGAATTACCAATACGTAGTAGTTCCCAAATATACGTTGCATATGGGATGGATGGCTTAAATAATGGTCTAGTAGAAGTTACTTCAAACGCACAGGTAGAAGTATATGGTGAAATTCCCAACTGGATGCTTAGGAAAAACTTAAGGCTATTTGTGGATGCTTTAAGAAGAGGTGTTAGATTATACTTACTGGTTTACCCAAGTATTAGCGAAGAAGAATTACGCCCACTAAGGGAGTATGGGGATGCGGCTTGGGTTAAGGTGAATAAGCTTGGGGACTTCCTACTACTTGCAGCAGACCTCAGTAGGGGTGTTTATGCAAGTAGAAGGTCAGTAGCAGCCGGTGAGGGATCCTACTGCTACATAATTCAAGACACTGATATGATTTCCAGGTTTCTCACAATATTTAGCTCTACATGGAAAGAATCGGAGAATGCACTTTACGTAGACCCAGATAAGGGTAAGTACCCGCGTAGGTTCTTGAATATTTACTTCGCATTACTAAACCTTAAGGTGCTGTTGACGCATGGCTATAACCCAGTTGTATCAGTTAAGGGTATACTCTTAAAGAGAAATGAACCAATAGAGGTAAAGGGGATTGTTTCATCAGTCAACATGCTTAATAGAGTCTCTAACATGGTGCTAAGGAGCGATAATAACCAGTACACAATTGGAGGATACGATGCAGAGTTAGAGGACATTGAGGCTCACGAAGTAGTAATAGAAAGCTTAAATCCCATTAATGCTTAGGAGCCAAGCACCACCTTCAATTTCATGACCACATGGATTAGAATTAAATATTGTGAATTTTATACTATAAAAGCGTAGTACTATTGGAGAAAAGTTTAAAAACTAAGATTACGTTTAAAATGCATGGGGAAACTCAACATACATAAACACATATGGTTAATACTAGGTCTAGGTGCAATAGTAATTATATCAGTGTTAAGCGTAGTTAATGCTCAATCGTCATACCCAACATATTCCCTTTACTATGCGGCACCATGGTACTATGTTGTTGTCCCCCCATGGCCTGCACCATGGTATAACCCATTCTCATCATTAAGCCTTTGGCCAATATGGTGGGCCAGTGATTACGCACCACTAGCACTATGGAACCCTGCAACTAATGAATTCTGGCCAGTATTAGCTGAGAATTGGACCGTGTTCCCGCAGAATAAGACTTTCATAATCTACCTTAGGCCTGGCTTATACTGGTATAATGGATCAGCAACAATACCGTTCACAGCATGGGACGTTTACGCGTACTTCTACATTGAGGCGAAGGCCTTTGATAGCTATGCTCCATGGATTAGCCCCCAGAATGCTGATAAGGACATAATAGTGTTGAATAATTATACGATTGAATTCCACTTTGATGCATGGTCACCCACGGAGTGGATATGGATACTTATAACTAGGCCTGAAACACCATGGCCAGTATGGGAGTCTACTATTGAAAAGTTAAGGACTATGAATGCCAGTGAGGCGTATGTGTTTGGTCAGAAGAACATAACTGAGATGGTTGTACCCTATTGGAGCCTGGGTCCATATTACGCTAGCCACGTTAGTACACAAGCTATAACGGTTGACCTGGATCCACCATGGCTACTGGCTAAGTGGAATGAGATCTTCCCATTCCACACGTGGCAGTATTACCCAGAGTTGAACGCATATGTTGCGCTTTCCTCAGGTACAACTCAATTACTTGAATTAATGGCTACTCACAAGAACTTCTTCGTGCTTGGGTGGACTGCACCACCATCAACTTATCAGGTCGCTATTAAGGATGGTTACGTTTTCAACCCAATGCCCGACATATCAACAATGGGATTTTCATTACCCGCATACTACCCCTTCAATATTCCTGCTGTTAGGCAGGCTATTGCCTATGTTATAAACAGGACTGAGGCTATATTAGCATGGGGTCCACCACCATATGCCTATTACCCAGTTTGGGTTCTCGCCCCAGTTCCACCGCCCAATGTTGTTCCTGGCCTCTACGTAACCATACCTGAGTCTATTAGGAGTATGGTTATTAATTATACTGTTAACTGGACCTATGCCTCACAACTCCTTAAGTCGGCTGGTTTAGTGTATAAGAACGGTCAATGGTATCTACCAAACGGCACACCACTAACACTAACACTATACACTGATGGGCGCACTGACTGGTTAACTATTAGCTCAGAAATAGCTGCGCAATTGGGAAAGTTTGGAATACCAACTAAGGTCATCTCCGTTGAGGCTGCAACATACTACACTGAAGAGACTACCTGTAAGTTACCGGATAATGTGGACTTCATTTACGCTGGGCTCAATAAGGGTGGTTACGATACATTCTGGGTATACTTAACCTCAGCCCAGTGGAATGGGCCAACACTATTTTCCGGGGGCTGGTGCCTTCCTAATTCGTCAGCATATCCGAATACTGGAACTACAACTCCCTTTGCTTTCCCGAGTGTTGTTGATAATCATATTACTGGTTGGTATTGTCAGCCAGTGACCACTAATTTACCAATACCCAACAACACTATAGTAACATGCGTAAACTCAACATTCGGGTACATTAACCTAACAAACTGGGAAAACGCAATAGCTGCTGTTGAGCCTGGTTCATCAACATATGAGGAGTTAGTTAAGGTGTTTTACTCATGGTTCGAATACTGGGTACCAGCAATACAGATTGGAACTGAGGCCATTGCCCAGGGCGCAGTACCTAAGTATGTTGATATGGGTTGGTTAATGAAATGCATACCATTCAATGTAAGCAAGTACAGTGAAGCAGCATACACGCTAGAGTATCCACATGGTATGTCTGGCGCATCATTTGATACAATAGACCTAGTATTCTTAGGCGGATTCGCACCACAAGGTACTATTCCTCCTTTGGCTGAGGCTATTGTTAATGGTTCACTGTGGACTAAGTATCCTCAGTATGCTGCATTCATTGGTTTGCCGAGTCCTGATCCTCAGTTGCAGGCTTGTGTAGCCTCATACT
>NZ_JAGDXD010000067.1 GCF_023256255.1 Caldivirga sp.
AATATTGCTCTTCAATAGAATATTTTATAAATAACTCATAGGATACTTAACCTTAAGCCCAGGGAAAGTGAAGCATCTTCAGGCGTTGGCGTATTCATCAACATTCAGTAAAGGGAAGTGCTCAACACTGCCCCTAGATGATTCCCCGCTTAAAAAAGATTATAAGCATTAACCCTCTTCACTAACGCGTGAACATGCGCGCCACAGTTATGGCTATTAAGATTGGGTTAAGGGGGTTAGTGGCTAGGAGGGCGTTGACTCTGATGACTATAATTGCCGTAGCCACCGCGGTGACTCTACTAATTGCCCTTGAAACAGTGACGTATGGTGTTAAGTACACTGTGGGCCTTGAGGTTAAGTCAATACTGCCCGCTGACCTAATGGTATACACTTCAACCGCAATAATACCGGAGGAGTTAGTTAACATGATTAATGGCCTGAAGGCCGTTGAGTACGCTGCACCAGCAATATTAACTGGTGCAATTGCCGGTGGGCATGATGCAACACTCATAGGTTTATCAACAAGTTCCTTCAGTTACTTCTACCCGCAGTTAATTCAGGGCTCATTACCGATAGGTGGGGATGAGTGCATAGTATCTCAGCAGTTGGCTCAGGCATTAAACGTGAGCGTAGGTGATTACATATACGTCTACGTGCCTCAGGGTATTTCAGGAACATTCAACGTGCTTAAGCTTAGGGTTTCAGGGGTTTTCACAAGCATATTCGGTGGTTTACTGGGTTTCCAAGTCTACATGATTGTAACCCAGTTAAGTTACCTGCAGAGTCAATTAAACACAGGCGACTTCGTTAACGTTATATTCATTAAGGTTGTTCACGATAATCCAGTCATAATAAATAGACTTAACACCGCAATGAAGCAAATGATACCTGAGGCCCAGGTTTATGAACAGCAGTCAATAATAGGGAGCGTTAATGATGTGGTCAATTTAATTAACGTATTCTTCATAGTAGTCATAGTGCTAAGCGTCGTCATAGCTGGACTCATAGTGGCCATAATGGTGCTGATAAACGTTAGGGAGAGGAGGAGGGAGATAGGGATAATGAAGGCGATAGGGGCATCTAATGGGCAGGTAATGTTAATATTCATAGTGCAAGTAATAGTGGTATCCCTAATAGGTGGTTTACTGGGTTTAATCGGGGGTTACTATGGCTCAATCGCAATGGTTAGGTTAATCAACTACCTAGGGTACAGTATAAGGATAATTATAGTTCCCGTACCTGAATTCTTTGCACTAGGGTTAGCCACCGCATTAGCCACTGGGGTATTAGCCTCAATACCACCCTTAATCAGTGTGACTAGGATAAGGCCCGCTGAGGTAATTAGGATGGAGTAGCAGCCTTAGGTAGTTCCCTTTAATTTCATTAAGGTTCCCTGCAATGACCCCTAGGGATAACTCATTAATCACCTGTGACTAATCACGTTAACTTCCCTTTAACCACCTCAGCTATCGCCTTAGCTAAGGGGGGTGGTACGGCCTCACCCACTTGGTTAAACTGGGAGTCCCTACTCCCCATGAAGATGTGGGTGTCGGGGAAACCCATTAACCTTGCCTGCTCCCTAACGGTGAGTAACCTATCCTCAAAGGGGTGAATGAACCTTACACTACCCATTACTGTTGGTGCTGGTTTATTGGGATGAAGCCTAATGAAGTTCCTATAGGTTCCCCCGGAACCCCTGTATGTGAATAAGGCTTGCCCCCAATTAACCCTACTAATACCCTTAATCTTCCTCCCAGACACAGTGACCGGTTCATGATTAGGTATTAGTGGTGTTGGTTCAGGTAAGCCTTTCAAGGCCTCCGCAACCGTGGTTAACCTACCTACCTTAGGCGGCTTAATCACGATATTGGATATGAAGACCCTCCTCCTAACGCTAGGCACTGAGTAGTCCTCTGCATGAAGCACATTAAAGTAAACATCCCTGTAACCCACCCTCCTGAACTCACTGATTAAGGCCTCCCTAAGCCCACCCTCCATTATTGCTGCTACATTCTCCATCACGAACACCCTTGGCTTAAGTTCACCAACCAGCCTAATGAACTCTAGGGTTAATTGGCCAAGTTCATCCGAGTACAGCCTATCCAAGGGTTCACTCATCCTCCTTGGATTAGCCCCAGTGTAGGCTTCACAGGGTGGCCCACCTATAACTACGTCCACGTCCCCAACGTACTTAACAATATCACTACCCCTAATTAACCTAGCGTCCTCACGTATGGCGACTGCCCTAGGGAAGTTAAGGCTGAATGACCTCACTGAGTCAAGGTCAATGTCTAAACCCAACACTACTTCAAAGCCAGCATCCCTAAAACCAGCTGAGAATCCACCAGCCCCTGAAAACAAATCCACCACCTTCAAACCCATTAAGCCTCACTAACCCCTTGACTAATGGTTAATTCATAAACCTAACCCATTTAACACCCCATTACGACTTATGATTAAGCGTTAGTTTCATTGTAACCCAGTGTTTAAATAGCCCCAGTGTTAATAATCCTGATGACTAAGGTAAGGGTTAGGGGGGTTTACGCCACGGCCCTAACTAAGATTATGCTGGAAGATGGGTATGATATTGTTCAAGCTACTGACACCATATTAAGCAGATTCAACATACTCCACTCCACTGAACCCCCTGACGTAACCATTAAGGATGATGAAAATGTGCCAGGGGCATTATTCGTAATAGGCAAGTGCAGTGAGGTTAATAGGGTTCTTGAATCCATACTACGCAGGGTTGGGGATGTTGCATTCAACAAGCCCCCTGTCCCATTGTATAGCGTAATAATGGGTGTTGTCACTGATAGTGGCCATATTGAAGTCGCCCCAGGTGTGGTGGCTTTGCTTGAGGGTTCTAATTACTTTAGGCCTGGTGATAAGCTTCCAGTCACTATGGTTAACGTAACTGGGCAGTTGAGGGCGAGCCCATACATAATGCCAACCACTAGTTACCTCAGGGTCATAGATAGTCCAACTGTTAGGCTTAGTAGGCATATTAAGGATCCTGAGGCTAAAATGATGCTTGTTAGGGTTGGGTTAAGTAAAATAAATCAACTCAGCGGCTTAGGCATAAGGTGGAGGAGTTCAGCCCAATACTTAAGTGAGGAGGAAGCCGAGAAGGCTTTAGATGAGGCCATAAGCCTCGTTAACGCCATTAGGGTTAAGATTGCTGAGGCAAGGGATTACGACATGTTATTCGAGGGTGAGTGCATAGTCTCAGTGATACTTGACGCTGAGGCAAGGTGGGTGCTGGATGATGTTAGGAACACTATTGTACCCACTGTGAGGGGTCATCACGCATTGAAGATAACCATGAAGAACACTGAAATCCTAGACTACACTGAGTACTTAATTAATGAGCTGAAGATGAGGGATGAGTTAAGTAGGGCTTTAACCAACTACGCGTTAGGTAACTTACCCATGATTAATGTGCATCACGTTAAGGTTAACGGTGAACACATTAACCTGGGGCCTGGGGAAAGGGTTCACTACAGCAATGGGTTACTCGTCATTAGGAGGGAGTTGAAGCCGGGTGGCGTATTGGATGGCCTCAATGTGGTTAAGGAGTATGGTGATGTAGCCTACAGCGTCATTAACCTTGGTGAGAGGCACTTAATGCACATTTACGCCTCGCAGGATGGTTCATTTAAAGGAGCCTACATAAACATTAACACACCTATTGAAGCTACTTGGGATGGTGTGATTTACGTGGACCTTGAGGTGGATTTAACCGTGGATAAGGAGTTAAACGTGAAGGTTATTGATGAGGATAAGTTAAGCAGTATACCGAGTAGGAGGCTTATTAATGAGGCTGAGGCTGAACTTAGTAGGCTTAGGGGTAATGCAGTGGACCTGGTTAAGGAGCACATTGGCATGTTGAGTAAGCTTGGTTTAAGTATTCGTTATCAAGAATCATGAAGTACGCCGACTCACCATCACTGTAGTAGCCCGGTATAGTGTGGTGTATCCTGAACCCTAAGCTCCTGTATAGGTTAATTGCAGCATCATTCGATACCCTTACCTCAAGCACTATTGAGTTCACAATACCCTTAAGCCTACATATTGATGAACACATGAGGAGCTTACCCACCCCCATCCTCCTATACTCGTTTAACACACCTATGGAAACAACGTGGCCTTGACCAGGCCTATCAATGCATGTTATTATGTAGCCAATGTATACCCCATCCTTAACAGCCACGTATGATGAGCTTGAGCAATTCTCGCAAAGCCACTCAAGAAAACCCCTAGTGTAGACCTCACTGGGTCTAAAAATCCTCTTCTCTAAATCCTCAATTGAATCAATTATATCTAACCCACATGGCTTAACCTCAATACCACTCTTCATACTCAACGCGTATGCCTCAGTATTTTAAAATACAACTACACTCATCACCACCGTTAGTGGGCTTATTTAACCTGATTAATTATAACTTAAAAAATCAAGCGTAGTGGGGCTTACGTGCCCATAGAGAGGATTGTGGAGTATAAGATAACCGTACCTAAGCATGCGGCCTTGGACATAATATTCAGGGTAGGGTTACTTGGTGAATTCATGCCTATTGACAGGCCCCCTAAGTTACCTGCCCCATCCATTGACCAGGAGACCTACAATAGCGTTAGGAGACTCACTGAGGCGGCGAGGACAATATCAAGGTATGGTCAGGGCCAATTGGATTCAACCATAGGTAGGTTTAGGGTTAAGGCAACGACCTTTAGGGACTTCGTGGACTCAGTTTACAAGAACGGGGAGGAGTTGATAGGTAGGATTAGGCAGATTGAGGACTCACTCAATAGTGCTGAGGAGGATTTAACGAAGCTTAAGCTCCTGGTGAACGTTAACTCCCTAATGGGCACATTAAGCCTTAGGAACATTAAGTACATTGTAATTGAGGCCCCCTATAGGATGTTAAGCGACTTCGAAAACTCCATTAGGCAGATTGAGGATGCTGCCTTAATTAGGCTTAGTGAAACTGGCGATAAGGTTCACGTACTTGTTATTGCACCAACCTGGGAATTAAGGAGAATCAACGATACCATTAGGCTACACAACGTTAAGGTAATTGAACTACCTGAGGGGGATTTAAGCAACGTGGAGGTTAGGATTAAGGAGACTGAGTCAACAATAAGCAGTTTAAGGAGTCAACTGGAGTCATTAATCAACAGTAATAAGCCCGTGATAAGGGGTATTTTAGAGGCGGCGAGTGTTGCTGAGAATGTTATTCAAACGTACGTTAACAGCGCCGTTGAGGAGGGGGGTGAGGTTATTGCCAGGATTGACACGATTAAGGGCCAGATAAGTGAATTAGAGGGTAGGTTAAGTAAGCTTAGGCTGCTCATGGAGGCCTACAACGGCTTAATTAAGAGCGGCATTAAGGAAATGGGGCTTAAGTCACTTGAGTACTCACTATTCATAGTAAGGGGTCAAATACCCCCTGATTTAGGTAAGTACTCGGGCTACGTGATAAACATAGGGAATGACTTAACCGCATACTTAATCATGAGTAATGTGGACTACCCCGAATCCAAAAATATTGTTAAGGCACCCAGGGAGCACTTAACCGACCTGGAGGCATCAGTGGGGTTACTTAGTAGGGAGGCTAGGGAGGTGGAGAGGAGGCTGGGTGAATTAAAGGGTGAGCTTAGTGAAATGATTCGTGAGAGGGATGAGGCTTGCAACTACAGTATTGAGGAGGCTAGGCAGGTAAGTGACCTAGTTACCATTAGGGGTTTTGTTCTTGAGAAGAACGTTAACCGTTTCGAGGACTTCCTGTACAGGACCTTAACTGACCTAGCCGTTGATGCTAGGGTTAGGAAATTCACCAGGGTTATTCAGGTTAATTCAATTAACCCTCATGAAGCCCCCACTAGTGAGGAGTACCCAGTACCCATTAGCGCCTTCAAGGAGATCACGTACATGTACGGTATACCTAGGTATGGTGAATTAAGTCCAGTAACCTTAACCGCAGTGTTATTCCCAATCTTCTTCGGCTGGATGTTCCCCGACGCTGGGCAGGGTGCAATACTGCTGCTTTTTGGTGTGCTCATGAATGTGCTTAAGTATAATGGCAGGAACAGCATCCTTAGGGCAATGTTTTCAGGGAAGGCTAATCTATGGGGGCAATTATTCATAATGATGGGTGCTTGGGCCATTGTATTCTCAATACTGAATAGTGGTGAGGTTTTCGGAATGGATTTAATTAAACCACTACTACCGTGGGGTCGGGTTTTCGTAAATGGCACAATAAACGAGTACTGGATAAACTGGGTGTTACCATTAGCAATGCTGTTCGGCTTCACACTGCTAATTATTTCACTAGTGCTTAAGCCACTGAATAGGGCTAGGCTTGGGTATAGGTTGGATGCCATGACGCTGGCTTGGGTTCCACTCGTTTTCATTGGCTTTGGCCTACTCATGATGAATGTTGGAATTATACCAATAGCCCTATTAAACTCATCATTCTCAATACTATTAACCCCCCAGGTTAGGTTGCTTGGCGCAGCATTAATGGTGATAGGGTTCGGCGGATTCTTCGGCTCATTCATGTACCTTAAGTCAATGCCTAATGCTGAGGTTGATGCTGCTGAATTAATGGTTGGATTAACCATAGAGGGCATCCTAGATGCAATAGCCAACACGTTATCCTTCATGAGGCTTGGAATAATAGCTCTAGTTCACAGCATATTCACCTACATGACCTACCACTTAGCGTTAACCTATGGATTACTAACTCCAGTAGGCCTACTAATAATGATAATGCTCAACACTCTTATTATAGCTGGGGAGGGGTTCCTAACCTTCATACAAACAAGCAGGTTAACCTTCTACGAAGTATACTCTAAGTTCTACGAGGGCTCGGGGAAACTATACATGCCGCTAAGGTACATGCTCACAGCACTAAGCGTTGAATTGCCTTAAAACACCAGGTAAAATTTAATTTAAAGGGCTAAGTTAAGCCTAACCGGTAGAGGGGCCCGTAGCTCAGCCAGGTTAGAGCGGCGGCCTTCGGAACCGTAATGGAGAGAGCCGTAGGTCGTGGGTTCGAATCCCACCGGGCCCGCTAGGGGATGATTCTTGAATTGAATGGTTTATGGCCTTGATAATCCACATTTATGGATACGTTCAAGTACCTGTAACCCACAGGGTGGAGTATTGATGGTCCAGTTATGCTAGTAGCCCGGGTAATTAACCACTCACTATTAATTGGGCATAAAAATTATAAGAGGGAGTAAACAAAATAAGGCTATGGGGTTTCTCACTATTAGTAAGCGTGGTGCATTAGTGACTATCATTGCATTAATTATTACCTTGGCACTAGCGATTACGTACATTCATATATTAAATGTACGTCATAGGGTAGTAGGTAGAACTTTAAGCACAAGCTATAAACTCTCAATGATTAACATCACGGTAATGTATAACAATGCAACATATTCATATATTCAGAACCTATCTATGGTGGGTGAATTAAATGGAATTAGTTTCGCGTCATCTTTACTAAAGCCGTATTATAAGTATTCTGTGAATGTCACGATAGGGCCGTTGTATTGCTTCAAACCATATGTTGCTAATATTACTTCAGATAACGGTGCCTTATGCGTACCATCAATAGTTACCATGAATGCCACTAACGAGCATGTGGTTCAGGACTTAACAGCAGCGACTGACTTATGGCGTTACATAAACAATAGTCTATATACCGTGAGGTACTTAATTTTAAGCATACCAGCCGTTAAAGGGTATGTAAATGGTAAATGGGTGGTGCCAATATCCTTTGGTGCTGCAGTAACGTGGATTAGATTAAGGAATTACTCAGTATCGAGCAGGGTTTACTACTATTACTACTTCCTCATAGTATCCTCCAATGGTATAAGGGTTGGGATAATTCAAGTATATACGTATTTAAGTTCAGGCATAATTCATATGTATGTGGAATTACCAGCAAGTACAAAACTTCCAAGCTACATTATGACTGGTCCCCTTGCCTCAATATACCTCTACACTATTAATTATACTAAAGGCTGGGCCTACTCTTTAACAACCCAAACTAACTCAACCTTCACTACAGTGTCCCTATACTTAATAGAACCAAGCCTCCATTGCATGGAGCAGTATGAACTATTTAACTGTACCTCACCAGGAATCTGGATGGTTGCACCTAATATACTTATGGAGGATCATTAAACCACCGTTTCTGAAGTTTAAAATCAACGCCAATTATTTAAAAATAAGCACATCAGTATTCTTAGAATTGAATGATTAAACAATATTAATACATGCAATCGTGAGTACTAACCTAAACCATCATTACTAAACACGTAATGTATTTAATGAAGGACTCCCTACCAGTAAGAACCTCGCCAATCACTACTCTAATAATTATTAATTGTTCCCAAACCTTCCCGATGCCGATAAGTCAGTATCTTCATGAAGTGGAGCATGGCTATAAGGTCACTGGGATTCACATAGTCCTTAACCATGTAGTGTAATGCTTGGCTTCAGTAAGGTTTTTAAGGGTTCTGGGGTAGAACTATACTTCTGGGGCAGAACTAATGCTATTTAACCCGAGGCCGAAGACCAGTAGGGCTGATTTATTTGGGAGGGATAGGGAGTTGAACCTACTTCATGAAAACGTAGACTCCCCCATAATTATAATTGCGGGTATTAGGCGCATAGGTAAAACATCACTCCTAAATGTATTCTTAAATGAGGTAGGTATCCCAAGTGTTGTGCTTGATTTAAGGGGGCTGAAGAGTAATTATGGTTTCAGGGACTTTTACAGCATTCTTGCAAAGGGCCTTTCCAATAGCCTTAATAAGCTCATTGACGTATTGAGGGGCATTTCGTCAATAAGGATAGTGGGGGTTGAGGTTGAGCTTAAATGGAGAGGTAGGGATGCAATTAGCGTACCAACACTTTTCGACTACCTGAATAGGAGGAGGGTTATTGTGGCCTTTGATGAGGCCCAGAGGTTGAGGGGTCCTAGATCCTTGGAGATCCTCGATGCAATAGCCCATGCATATGACTATGATAAAAACATAACATTCATATTCATGGGCTCTGAAGTAGGGCTACTCTACAGCTTCCTAGGCCTAGATAACCCTAAATCACCCCTATACGGTAGATACACCTTCAGGTTAACACTAGATAGGTTCCCGAGGGACTTAGCCATGGAGTTCCTTAAACGGGGATTCAAGGAAGCTGGCGTTAACGTACCCATGGATATTATAGAGGATGCTGTGGATGTTTTCGACGGGATACCAGGATGGTTAACGCTATTCGGAAACGAATACGTCAGGGGTAATAAGGATATTGGCAGGATTAAGGAGGAGGCGATAAGGATAGCCCTTGAGGAGTTAAGAAGCATAGTAAGTGAGAGAGGGAGGAGATATGTAATAGCACTCAGGGGTGTGGCAGAGGGGGCAAACACTTGGGGAAGGCTTAAAGCATACATTGAGGAAAGGGAAGGAGGCGTAATATCATCAAGCGTACTCCACAACATAGTGAAGTCACTGGAGGATTTAAGCATAGTTAAGGACTACAAATTCCTAGACCCAATATACGAGGAAGCGGCTAAGCTTCTGTGAAAGCACTAAAGGCACCATAAATGTATACCTTGAATTATTTAACCATAATGGCGTGGGGATTTAGTATCCGCGTAGGTCTACGTTGATGGGATCTTCTGGGGTATGTCTTCAATAAGGGTGTTAAGCCTGCTGACGGCTCCTCGTCTTGATGGGTGTGGGTTCTTCCCCTGGGGTGTCCCTTATCCTCAGACACCCCTCACTGAGGAGGCATCACCTACTCAGTACCACCCGTCAGCTGATGGCGGTGGGTAGCTCATCCTCTGCTAGACTCACCACCCACCAACCCACGATACTTCGACATTTTAGAACTTAAAAACCCCACCCTAAAGGACAAGGCTTCATGCTTCATTGTGACTGGCCCAATAGTGGTGGATGGTGATTTGAAAAACGACTATGACTATAACATTCTAGGTTACCACTTCATCATGATAAAGACACCCACATTCCGGAAACGCGTCAAGTACGCTGTGGGGCAAGTCACAAAAAGATTGGAAGTCTCGTTCTTTAGGGTGGGGTTGGGTTTAAATATTGGTATTTTTGAGGTGTTTTGAGTGTTGGGTTGGGGCGACTCTAGCAGAGGATGAGCCCCAGCCTCCCCGGAGGCTGACGGCGGGGACTGAGTAGTGATGCAGCGCCCGTAAGGAATACCCGAACTAT
>NZ_JAGDXD010000068.1:0-2073 GCF_023256255.1 Caldivirga sp.
TCCTGGCCAGCTTGTTCCCATCAATGACTGCCATATTCATGAGGGTCTACTTCTACCCAGTGGCCATAGCCCTGGTCCCAGTTTTAGCCTTCCTCGGGGTTTACGGTATATGGGCCACGTTTAGGAATAGGGTTAGTAGGGTTGCCATAATTGGGGCTAGGGTATTGGCTAAGGTTATCATTGTTATGATGGAGTTCGTTAACGATGACTCTAGGTACCCGTACCTATTCCTGCATGGTGAGGGGGCGTTGAGGCTAGTCAACTATTGAACTACCTAATGCCCCTACCTACCTCGGCTATATATAATGGCCCTCTCCACTTTAATCTTCCTAGCCGTATTCAGCGTAACGTTCTACTACGCAATATTAAGGAGATTCATACCAGAGGTTGAGTAGATAAGTAACTTTATGTCTTTATGTATAGCTAAGCGTTAAAAGTGACTGTGTTTATTCAGTCTAGGAAATGATGACCACATTAAGATAGTGTCGAGCTAAAACGTTAAGGAGGGTAATACACTATTTGATGAGGTTTACCTAATCCACAACCTTGATGATGTTAATGCCTCAATTACGGTGTTTAGTAAGAGACTCTCCTTCCCATTCATAATAGGTGCCTTAACGGGTGGTACAGATACGGCGGCTAAGGTTAATACAACCCTGGCCAAGGCTGTTGAGTAGGGCTGCTGCGTAGTTCAGCTAGGCATGTATGTGGGTTCCCAGAGAGTCTCCATAGAGCATCCAGAAACAGCCTACAGCTTCAGGGTGATTAAGGACAATGCGCCAACGGCGCTTAAGATAGCCAACCTAGGGGCGCCCTGGGCAGCTAGGCCTAATTCGTGAAATCTACCACTAAATATTCTAAACTTTCAAATAAGTTACCATCCCCCACAAAACCCCTAAACCAGCCGGTTCAGGCGGTACGTGAATACCTCACCCATCAGCCACGAGGGCTCTCATCAACAAAAACCCAACAAACCCAACCTTAAAACCTAAAGGTGTAAGGGTTTAAAAGAGTACATAAACGAGGCACCAGGCGGGGTGCCAAGCTAGACGAAGATTTAGATTACAACACTTGGTTACTAATGTGAAGACTTTATCAAATTTAGGTGTCATTAAGGCATTCAAGGTTTCGCATTGCTGCAACTATCCTAACTCTTCTCTTTTCGTTACTGGTCTCGTTTAGCCATCTATAAAGTAGTTCACAGACCGGTTTCCTGAGCCGCTCATCGCTCTTAACCTTACTATGCGTTATTGAGATCGTGTAACCTTCACCATCAACGTACATTATTGGGTTATAACCGGCATTCCTAAGCTCCTCAATTAACCTCAACGCCTTGCTCCTATCCCTCCTCCATGCTCTAAGCTCAACCTCGTAGTCGCTCCTGATGCGTATGTTCATCTTAACGTCTGTACCAGGTACATTAATTGATGACTTCCCAATTTCTCTAACCTCCATATTAGCTAACTCAATCATCCTCTTAAGCTTCTCACCATCGGGCAAGCCCGCACCCAACTCGACGAGCTCCCTAATGTCTGGTATCTCGAACCACGCCCTAGCTAACTTAATGGCCTTGCTTATACGAACCTCAACCTCAATCCTGTACTCATTCATATACGGCCCAATGAAGCCAAGTTCATCAATCATCCTCTTGATTATGCCGAGCCAATAACGCTCATACTTACTTAAACCCATCACGAGCCTCACATACTTCCCACCAACATTAACATAACCATCGCCCCAAATCACCGACGCCAGGAAGGCTTTAAGGCCCTCGATACTGAGCCTCTTGACCTCCTCTACGATTTCTCCTCTACTCTTCGCCCTGTGATCATTTGCAATTAAGTGCCATTTAATTGAGATGCCCTCCTCATTTATATTTATGCCGTTTATATGCATATATACTTTTCCAGGGTAGGAGAGCGCCCATAAAAGAACTTGCCAAGGCTGGTTCGTGCTCATGGCTGGGTGCCCATATTCAATGCTCACATCTGTCATTTCCCAGCCATGTTGAACCAGGTTTAGTACCTCCTCGTCGCTGAACGTGTTAGCTACCTTAACGTAGCCTCCTTTGAG
>NZ_JAGDXD010000068.1:2083-48369 GCF_023256255.1 Caldivirga sp.
GTATAGATGAACCACAAGCGACCTATTGCCATTATTTTCGCCGGTCACTATAATGTCCACTGTCTCGAGTGGGTTCATTAATTCCATTAACTGCCTCCAATAAGTCTCAACCCACCTCTTCCTAAGCGTCTCAAACATCTCAGTCATCTTCTTAACGATTTTTCTGACTTCCTTCACCTTCCTGTTTTTATCATCCCTATGCTCCTTAAGCCAATGTGCAAGTAAGTTGATTAATTCATCAATGAAGACTCCTGCCTCGAGCTTACTTCTATGCTTATCAAACCTGCTTTTAAACTCCTCAATTAGTTCCTTAACCTCCTTGATAACGGCTTCATCAGTTAAAGGCTCCTTACAAATAAGTCTCCTACCACGCCTAACACCCCAGCAAATCCTTAATTTCTTAACATCCATCTGGGCCAAGGACATTAATAGTTCATGCTTAAACTCCTTAAATACTATTTTATTACAAAAATTAAATAGAGCTCAGTAAAAGTTTCAGTCCACTCCTCGTTTATAACCAATATGAAGTCAACAAATAAGAGATAAAAACTTAAGTAAAGCAATAAAGCACATAGTTAAGTTAATTAAGTGGAACTGCCTTGAAATCGACTTTACGCTTTTATGAAAGATTAAGCAATCAGTACCAAATAGAGGAAAGCTTAAAACAGGGATAACGAATCGCTGACTTGCACTTGCGGGGGTGCCCGAGCTTGGTCAAAGGGGGCGGGTTGAGGTCCCGTTGGCGTAGGCCTGCGTGGGTTCAAATCCCACCCCCCGCACCAGTTAGTCATGTCTAACATTTATAAGAGGAAGTAGGGCTTTGTTTGAACATATTGAGGGTCTTGGTTATAGTGGTTTTGGTAATGTTAGACATTTCAATGATAGTGATTGCTCAAAACATAGGACAAGTAATAGCAGCAATGCTAATAGGCTCACGTCCACAGACTCTACTCTATGACTCACAAAACGGATACATATGAATAGCTGCCTTTAATCCAGATGCTGTCCTAGTATACGATCTATAATAATGAATTAAATAATAGCAAAAATACTAATTAAGGTGTCAATGGTCATGGCTATCCCTAAACCTGGCCACAAGCTTACTTGCATTAACCCCTCCTTAACATGCGTGGAGCTGTCATCGTCCAGGTTAACCAATTCATCATTAGCCTTAAGCCTACTATAACTAGCTTAAACATACCTTACCTTTCCACATCTAAGGTCTCTACCTGGATTAGCCTAAGGGATTAATGCGCAGTCCGCTGGAGGTTATCCATTAGGCTTTTATCAAACCATTTAATACACGGATGATTAAGATTCATAAATTAGGATTTAGCTAAGATTTAGCGTACAGATTAGGCCATTAAATATAGGGTAAGGTTTATTTACTAAGGGGGGTTAGTAACTTAGGGGGGTTAGTTCATGTTGTTTGACCCTGCGCCTAAGCGTAGCAGGGATGATTTATTCAACTTTGAGAATGAGCTTAGGCAATTTGTTCAATCATTAACCATGGATAGGTTGATACTCGTGACTGGGTTGAGGAGGTATGGTAAGACATCGCTAATATTGACTGGGTTAAGTGAGGCTAAAGCTAGGCACATCTACGTTGACTGCAGGCTCCTGCCAAATAATCCAACGATGAGGGACCTAATAGGCCTCATGGTTAACAGTGGATTGGGTAATGGGTGGTTCAGGGATATTATCAGAAGCCTTGACTTCATAGAGGTTGGAGTGTTTGGGGTTAGATTGAGGGTTAGGAGGGTTGGCGAGGGTCTCGTTAGGTTAATTGAGGAGTTGGGAGAGTCCGTGCTTGTCCTCGATGAAGCCCAGCTACTAAGGGGTATTAAAGGGTTTAATATACCGAGGCTACTGGCCTACATCTACGACCATTTAAAGACTAGGGTTGTGCTATCCGGCTCCGAGGTTGGGTTACTTTACGACTTCCTAGGTCTCCACAAGCCTGACTCACCGCTTTTCGGTAGGGCTTATAGGGAGGTTAGGTTAAGGCCCCTTAGCGAGGATAAGGCCATCGAGTTCCTTAGGCTGGGCTTTAGGCAGGTGGGTATTGAACCCCCTGAGGCCATCATCCACGAGGCCATTAAGAGACTTGGTGGCGTGGTGGGTTGGTTAACCTACTTCGGCTACAATTACGCTAGGGGAATGAGAGACCTAGAAGCCATTATAGATGATGCATCTAGGCTGATTGCCTCAGAGGTTAATAAGATGCTTGACGTATATAGCGTAGCTAGAGCCAGGTATGTGGCTGTTCTAAATGCCGTAGCCACCTTAGGTAAAGCCAACTGGACCTCTATCAAAAACATAGTGGAGGCTAGGCTAGGCAAAATACCAGACACCACGCTCAATAACATACTTAGAAACCTAGAGAGGGTTGGAGTAATTGCAAAGACTAATAAGGAGTACACAATAACTGACCCAATTACGCGTGAGGCAATCGTTAGAGACTATGTTAAATGATGCTTAATTGGGCGTGGGCCTGCGTGGACGATGTGATTTAGGTAAATTCACTACGCCTGGGAAATGCTAGATCTAGGGGGTAAGCATTATTAGTTACGAGACCTACACTGTGGGGATACTTAACAGTACCATTATGCGTGAAATTAACATACTTAAACACTAATTACCTTCTTAAGTATACCACATTTAAAAATACTATATACCGAGTAATATTCCTCACCATACTCATAGGGATGTATAACGGTACATCAATACCAGTTGACGTCTTAACAAGTGTAGATGCAGTATATGAAGAAGACTTATCATTTACCATGCAACTCAACATCACTTCCTAAACTAGGAATTAGTGGGTTATGTTGAGTAAACGAGACTAAATTAGCGTAGGGATAAGGCGTAGGTTAGTTTATGGTAATACTGCTTGATATCGAATCTAGGATTAATTCTATTCCGCAGCCTGGCTTCGTCGCATTGATTGTTCCTGTTCCTGCTATTGAATTTCCTGGGTAGCTTACTGTGCTTGACGTTGCGTCTATTAGTAGGCATGTGTTTGTTGGCGTGCTTACATTTAGTGATGAAGCCGTTGAATCTACGTGGTAGTGTCCCATTCCCTTAATACTGATATTAGCTTCTGAGGATTGTATGGTTATTGAGGCGTTACTTACGTTCGATATCTTCATAGTTATGGCTGAGGCTGATAAATGTAGGTTAAGGTTTCTTAAACCATCAATATTTAGATTAATGGCTGATGCTGAATCTTTAAACGAAACACTAGCAGTACTTGATGGCACGTAAATGCTAATACCTACTATGCATGTGTATACTGGATAAAACTGCCCACTTGGGCATGTTGCTGAGCTGATATTAATGTATGTTACTTCACCAATCCTACTAACCGTGTAGTATACTGTTGGTTTAGGCATTAGTGGTGTATATATTATTGTTAAGTTGACCTCAGTGCTTTGGCCATCATATTCATCAATATGCACAATACCCGGTACCTTGGATTCAATAGCAATTACAGGTGTTTCCGAGTAATTTGAGCCATACGTGACGTGACTCAGCATGTTTGGCGCCACATATATAAGTAGATATGCCACTGCAATGGCTACTATTATCACCATTATTGCCTTCACAACCAAATCCATGTTCTCACTCCTCAATAGCCTTCTTAAGCTCATCAATCTTAGCGTTCAATTCACTAATCCTACTACTTAACTCGCTTAGCTGCTTCTCTAAATTGCCACCGGCTTCAACACTTCTCCAAGCCATAAGCTTAATAACCCTCGCCCATACACTTATCGCGATTATAAAGACTATGAAGTCGAATACTACACCATCAATGCCGGTGTACATTACCACTAGGGCTCCGACCACGGCTAGGGCTGCCCACACTATGGCTGTCACTATTATTAGACCCCTCTCGCTTAAGTTACTGCTCACGGCTGCCACCCATTAATTTCACTATGTAGTCTGGGTACACGGTTACCTTGAAGTCCACTAATTGGTAATACCTCAAAGCCCTCGCTTCCCCAGGCACTAACTCCACCCTTGAGGTTACTAGGCCGGCTTTCTGGAGCTTGTTTAAGTGTACTTTTGCTAATGCCCTGCTTACACCAAGCCTCTTCGCTATGTCTGCCAAGTAAAGTTGCCCATTCATCCTCAGTAATGCTATTATCCTTAACCTCATTGGATGACCTAGGGCATCCATTATCCTCGCCAGCTCCTCTAGGGAGTTCACCTCCACCATGCTTGTCCATTGTGTAATTAAAAAATTACTAGTATTTAAATATTACCCCACTCATAGAATGAACGGTCATGATAATGTAAGGGGCATACCTTAACAGTAGGAGTAGCTGTATTCAAATTATCTTAATAGTTCTCAATCTTAAATAATTCTGACTCAGTATCATATATTAAGATTGCTTAGATGCTTCCTCCTATATGTAATTATCATAGTTATCGTAGTTATAATAGTGATAACCCACAGTATGATCATTGTATATGCATTGTCAAAGAGAATGTAATACCAAGAGTCATTAATTAACTGCGATTCACTGCTTATGTATAGTGAGTTATCAAAGAAGTAGAGGAAGTACTTATCATTCACCAAGAACACCGGCGTTATGTATGGTAGTATGGAGTCTGGGCTTGGTGTGTTTATTATAGGTAGCTTCAATGGCCTAGTGAATTCATGAATCACGAAACCGCTTGTTACGTTCATGATTGCTACCAACTCCTTATACCCATAAACACCATAAGATACACTACGAGCACCGTTATGCCTTTATCCATAGGATTAAGTGCCGCTTAGGTTATTGATTAGGAAACCAACTTTTGGCCTACCACTTAATAGATCTATGCCGCATAAGGATGAGCCGTAGCAAGGATTTATAAGTACGCTATCCACGACAGTGGAGTAGTAAATACCTTCACTTTCCATGTTAGTTAGGTTTTCACGGTATATTACTGATCCATTAGAATCATTAATAAGCAACAGCACATTACTATTATTATATTCGCTGTAAAGTAAGGTTACGTAGTTATTAACTGTAGCTAACATAGGTGAGGTTCTTCCAAACACCCATGAAAGATCCACGTACTGCGCCATTGGTACTTCCCAATTAAGTTTAAGTGACCCATTTTCATTAATACTTAATTTTACTAAAGTACCAGGTTAAAGAAGACCCCATTGATATTACGTAAACACTATTATTCACAATGTTGAACATTAGACTAGGGAAATTAATGTAAAGCATGCATATAGTACTCTTATTACTGTAGATTGAACTGAAGAAGCCATAATTCAGAGTTACTCCATTGCTCTCATTAACCCTAAGCAGGCATATTCCAGGGACATAATTATTAACAATACTGCTTCTATTTATGCACGTATACACTATGTTTAATGCCCTGTCTATACAATTAACTTTCATTTGAGGCCAAGCTATGAATATATCCGTAGTGTTTACCGCCGTTGGTGGGTAAACTCTCATTATACACCCATTACTTAGATCAAAATCGTGAATTTCCAAAATTGCGTGCTGCTAGTATTAATATACCCTAGCACAATGTACCTGCCGCAGGATGCGATTAAACCATTCACATCACTCATAGACCGGATATAGGGTAATGGACTTAGGTAGAGGTAAGCGTATGTTACTAGTAGAGATAGAGTGAATAATGATACTGTAATTAATAGGAACCTTAACTTGGGTATACTGGAGTTAATAGGATAAGTAAATAAGCATTATGGTATGTATCCGTAAGCTAATTCTACCCACGCTTCTTGCAATTCTTACATAACCATTGAACACGCATATGATGGTAATGATTATATTAAACTTGATAACACCAATAATGCTTTTACATTTCTTATCTAGGCCGGTTAAATGCATGAATTTAACAATCTCTATGGAGTTAATTTAAGACGCAAGTATTAAGGGTTATTATTTAATCATTAATAGCTTTATAACAGTTAAATCACTACATATTGGATCATTCAGTATCAATATACTCCTCTTAAGCTTCATGGAGCACTCAATCGCATCTGAGGTGCATACTTATCTCATAGCGAATCTAAAAGTTATGAGCAAGTTCATGGGTTTCATGTCAACACTAGCGTTCGTTAATTCATTCCGTATCTTTACTATTGGTTCCTTTAGTTGATTTATTAAATCTACGACACCAGATGCTTTATGAATTTTCCTTAGGCATTCATCACCCGCATTGGCTAAATGATAATTAATTTTACTGCATTTCATTAATTATTTCATAAAAATTCACTAAAGAATTATTTATCTTTATTTAACACTATTCTCAATATGCATTATCCTAATTGATGAGAATACTTTTTAGAACCCTATTAATAAGGTTAAATGGGTCTTAATTATGGGTGTGGTCACTGTGGTAGGCTTAGGTTCAATGGGTAAGGCTGCCTTATACTACTTGCTTAAGCACACTAATCATGAGGTGTGGGGTTATGATAAATCAAGTGAGGTTGTTAACAATGCATTAAGCTTGGGGGCTAATGCCGTCAGAGCTGATGTAATGGATGATTCAGTCACCAAGAAGATAGCAAGTAATTCTGATGTCGTCTTAACTGCTGTGCCACAATCCATTGCTGATTCACTGGTGATTAAGCTTCATGATTATGGAGTTAACGTTGTTGATTTAATATTCCTATGGAAGTTCAGTGATGAGGTGGCGGGTAGGGTTAAGAATGGGCCTCTTGTAATACCTGCCTGTGGATGGGCCCCAGGCTTAACTAATCTGCTTGCAGTCGCAGCATCCTCAGAATTAGATATAGTTGAGGAGGTGGGTATCCACGTTGGTGGTAATCCAGTGAACCCAAGGCCACCGCTGTACTATGACCTGCTCTTCTCGGTTGAGAGCACTATTGAAGAGTACGTGAGGCCAGCTACCATTATGTTTAACGGTGAGTTAAAGAACGTTGACCCATTATCATTCATTTACCCATTCAAGACATGGCTTATTGAGGGTGATTTCTCGGAATTCTACACTGATGGCCTATCAACCCTAATCGTCACTATGCCTAAGTGGTTTAGAACCATTAAAACAATGTATGAGAGGACCATTAGGTGGAGCAGGCACTTGGAGGTAATGAGGGTTCTTAAGGACCTTGGCTTACTCAACAATACCGATGTGCTTGTTAAATCACTAGGCAATGTCCTTAAGCCTGGAGTTGAGGATTTTTCACTAACAATCGTGGAGGCAAAGGGCATGATTAATGGTGAACCTGCCAAGATCGCATTCGAGGGGATTGATTATGCGAGGGAGGGATTCACTTCAATGGCTAGGTTAACTGGGTTCACTGCAGCTATAGTTGCTGATTTAGTTGCTAAGAAGGCTATTGTAGGTAGTGGTTTAGTTCCAATTGAGGAGGCTTATGTTAGGAATAGGGATGTTTTACGGCAAGTGCTTAATGGGCTTAAGGCTGAGAACGTGAAGTTCATGCTTACGAAAACGGTAACGGCACCTTAAATATTAATTAATACCCCATTAGATAATGCTGATTATTGCTGCAGCATCACTATCCCCCTTGAATCCAATCCCCTAGGGCAACTAAGGAGAAACCACCACAGTGAGGAGGCCAGCGGGAAACGTAATCGCTGCGAAATCACGGCAAATGGGAAACACTAAGATGCATTACTTACTTGTCTTGGTTAACTTAGCCACTTCCTTAGCTAATGAAACAATGTTGAGTGCTACTTCAACGGCGTTATTACCGAATACATATGTTATTGGTTCAATACCGTAACCTCCAATATCTACAATTACCTTGGGTTTACTGGCTACGTAGGCTGATATGACCCTACCTATTATTTCCTCTTCAGTAGGTTTCATTGACCCGCTCGTCTTTACCATACTCCATCCAAGTGACTTAATGGCCTCCTCCACATCATTCCCCCACTTAACTGAGGCAACAGCCCTAGTTGATGGGTCACTATGTGAGATCCCTATAAGTATCATTGCTAGGTGGCTGCTGGCTCCGTATGTTGGGGGGTTCCACGCCTTCACTCTTCCCTCAACCTTATCTATCCTACCTGGTACAGCGGCAACATCACTTGGATCCCTTGGGTTGGGTATTGCCTCAGCTATGTTCATTAGAACACCTGGTACTAATAACGAGACCTCAGGGTTAGCTTCAAGAATCCTAATTGCCTCCTCCACATTCATAACCACCGCATCCCTCGGCATTATTACTATTGAGCAGACATTGCAGTTAGTGGGTATGTCAGCCTTAATCATCCTATGGGCATCACAGAGCCTTAGGCTAGCTAGGTCCAGTAACAGGGTACTCATAATGTATCTTGACGCTTCATCATAACGGTCATTAATGATCATTTCAACCACAGCCTTACTAACGTTAATAACTAGACTCAGTAAGTTAAGCTTCCTAGCCTTCTCAAGGTAGTAATCATACTGATTCATCAACCTGTTAACCATTGGTTGAGTAACCCCAAGTACTTTAGCTATCCTAGATTGAGAGTAGCCTCTTTCAGCAAGCTCCCTAGCCACCTCAGCCTTAATTAGGGGTATGACCTCATCAACCAGGAATTCCAACCCCAGGTTAAGCACATTAATCAAGCTAACTAAAGCACCTAAACTTTAAAACCATTACTCACGCACCATAGTTACTATGCTGCTTATGTCGAGTTACCTGTTATCATGGAGTTAATGGTTTAAAAGCACCTACTGGGTTTAACATATGGCTAAACGAGGACCAGTTAACTTCTACGTAATGCCGGTTATCCTAACTATCTTACTCCTAGTTGGTGTGTATGCGATTAGTATAACGGTTTTAACAATAAGACATCCGGTTAATAACACACAGTTAATGTATACTTCATTAATCTCCTGGAGCATTAACGAAACTAAGGTTCTACTCCTAGAGGCTATAAACACATCTTCACCCCAGGAGTACCTGCATGGTATTAGCCTTAACAGTCTATTGAGTATTAGGGTAATTAACTCCGACTCATTAACCATAGGTAACTTAACCTATTGTTATGCCCCAATTGAACTTTCAATCAACAATGCCCTAATCTGGCTCAGTAATGTAACCATGGGCGAATACACGATTAATGTAAAGATCTTCAACACCACCTACTACAATGGCAATTACCTAGTAACATTAAACATATACAGGGGTAATAGCAGGGTTGGTTCCATTACGTATAATTACGTTATACCGATATTAGCCGTAAAGTCACCTCAAGTGAACGCGTGGAGGGTGGGCAATGTCACAATACTAATGATGGATGCTTGGTACTACCTGGTTGTTAATAAACCTGAACAACTAGTACCTAGTGGTAATCAGACCCTTTACCCTCATGGATCACTCTCACTATGGCTAATTATTATACCTAAGGATGATTGCTCATCATGCTGTGTGATTAATTACTCAAGGGTAAGATGAAATAGCCTTTGATTTAGTACCTATATTCTCCTTTGCTCCCCTGCTTTTACCTTAATCCTCTGCATCTCGCCATTTTTTACATAAGCTAATGTTCCCTCCTCCTTAACCTCAACTATTAACTCATCATTAATTCTACCTACCTTTATTGGATATGGAGGTAGCGCCTTCTCCACAATGCCTATCGCTGCCTTACCATTAATTAATGGTGCAAGTATCACTATTTCAGTCTCTAAATCACCTAGCTCAATCCTCAGTGAACCTGCTGGGTCAACAATACCCCAATCTCCACTCACAACCTTATAGTAAGCGTACTGGCCCATTAGCTTCATTGGCATGTTACTTAGCTTAAACTCCTCACTAATCTTAACACCATCCTTATTAACATTCATGAAGGCTACCGTTGGGTAACCGTTAACTGTTGAGGCTAGTTTAAGCAATACTGCCTCATTGTAGGGGTCCCTGAATAAGACATCCCTGGTTGGCAATGCTGGTTCATCAACCCTAACAACATCACCATTACTGAGCGTAATCCACTTAATTAACTCCACGTTAGCCCTCTCGGGTTCACGGTCAGTTATGTATACTGGGCCTCCGCTAAATATCCTTGTTACGGCAATAAGCTTGGCTGATGGATCATAGCTCATCCACATGTCGTAATCTGGATAACCGAAGTGGCTATACAGTAAGCTATTGTAGACACTCCACATTGTGTGAAGCTTAGCGTCTGTCCTCCACATTGGGATGTAGTCTATTGAAATCCTCAAGGCGTTACTAATCGCGTAGTTGCTGTAATTACCGGGAAGCATACTCATGCAGTTCAAGATATCTAAACCATTAGTAGTGGATGCTAATTGTAGACCCAGTTCAACAGCTGCAGTGGCTTCCGCATCATTAGCGAAGCCCCTGTATAGGTGATGTATTGACCACTGGTTATCAACCTTAACGAAACTAAAGCCATTACCCTTGAGTACCTTGAACCAAGCGTCATAAAGCCTGAAGGCACTCTCAAGATTAGGCTTAGGTACGTAACCCCTACTTGTCTTGAAGCCCTCAGCGTTAAGTGCATTAATGAACTTCTCAGATGCACCATTCCAGTACAGGTTTATGGTGAACCAAAGGCCAATGTTACTTATGCCTAAGTTCTTTAAATCATCCACAAGGGCCTTGAAGCCCCTTGGGAACTTCACTTTGCTGGGCTCTGTACTGTTAATTACACCGTTCCAAAGGTCTTGCCAACCATCATCAATTATAATCCACTTGATGGGTACACCCTTATCTTTAAGTCCCTTAACAATTTTAACCACATTATCATGGCTTAAATCCTCGCCTAACAATGCATTCCAACTGCACCACCCTAGACCATTCATGAACAGTGGTTTAGCCTTACGATCCCTTGTCTTAAACACAGCCACCCTAGAGGCTGAGGAAACTGCCTTAGCTATGGCATCATATGGATCACTACTAGTGGCTATGGAGGCTACGTAACTTAGGTTAACTTCATCATTAGGCTTACTGGTGTAGGTTCTTATTATAAGGCCCTTATCAAGCCATGCGGTTAATTGACCATTAGAGAAGGTAAACAATGCAGTGTACTTCCCATCACCTAAATCTGTAAGTGCCATTACAGTGTAGGGGTATAATTCATTATAGTCATTAGTAAGCATTGGGTAGGACCAGCAATCCAATGGATCACCCTCAACTAGGCCAGTTACCTTAATCCTTGGTGGGTAATCCGGCTTATCAGACGGCGGCTCAGACCTAGGTTGCTTACCTTGAGCAACGTAGTTATAGTAACCAAAGGCCTTTCCTATGAATGGTCCCGCTAAGCCTAGGAAGGTTAAGGAAAGCACCCTACTTGGCTTGGGTTGATTAAGAATCACTGATACTGGGTACTTACTGAGCCGCTTACTTGACTTGAGGGATATGCCTATTATTGATGCTGATTCATCGTTAATGATCCTTAACTCACCTGAACCATAACCACAGAGGTTGAATGAACCTAAGGGGGCCTTCACACCGCAGGTTGAGCCGTCATCAAAGCTGATTATTAGGCTGGAAACTAGGTTACTTAAACTCATTAAGACTAACCCTAATATTAGTTTTAAAGCATTACCAATAATGAACATGAGTAACCATGAGAGTTAAGTGAAGTAGCTGATCCCTGGTTAACCAAAAACAACATCAGGCTATTGGGGATTATGGGAATTTATGAGCAGGTAGATCCTGATATCGGTTGGAGGTATCTTAAGCTGACTCATTCTCATTCCTACTCATGAGTATACCTAACCATGGGTTATCCTTAACAAAGCTTGGTACATTATCGGGTACTTGAATATTAACCTCCTGCCCCATTGCCCTAGTATGCGCCACCTCCTCGCTTCTTTGAGTACTACGCTTAAGCTCATTAATCACCTGCGTTAATTGATTAATCTTATCCTCAAGTTCCTTAACCCTACTTTCAAGAGAATTAACAGTCCTCTCCAAGTACTCTACCCTCTGATCCATTCCTTGTCCTTTACTAGATGCGGTTTCAATAGGTATACTTCTCATAACCTCCTTAATTGATGATTCATCAACAACCATTACTCCTATACCAAGCTTCTTAACTAAGCCACCATCTATGAAGTTCACAACCTCAGGTGTGGTGACTATGTAGTACTTGTTGTAGAGAACCCTGTCCTTAGCCATTAAGGCAATCTCCTTAGCAACATCACCCTCAGTGGGTATTTCTAAGTAAAGTCCCTTATACATGATCGTATTGTTGCCTTCCTTACACACTATGTAATCATCACCCTTATCCATTTCCACTAGCCCATTTTCCCTAATCCACTTGTCTAGGAACTCCATGGCTTTAGCAACAATGAAACTAGTCATTACAGGGTAATAGCATGAGCTGAAAAATATAAACCTAACCTTTTAATGCGACTACGCCCATATCTTAGTCAACTCACTTGAGGTTATTACTGGGAAGAATGACCTCATGTTCTGTAGTGATCTTTCATGCCCATCCCTACTACGTGAGGAAACAGCATCACTAATTATGATTGGTATGAAGCCTAATGCATACGCATGCCTTGCACTAGTCTCAACACCAATCTCAGTTGCTATGCCAGTGAATACTATGGTTGACCTCCCTGAATTACGTAGCAGCAATTCAAAGTTTGTACCAACAAATATGCTCCAAGTATTCTTATTAAGCACTATTTCACTCTCCTGAGGCTGAATAACCAGCTCCATATCCTCAGGTCTAAATCCTCCCCTCCACTGCATTAACCTAGTTGTTAATGGTTCAAAACCCCTTGGATACGGTGTTATCCTGGTGAACACTATTGGCACCTTAACTCTCCTGGCGGCCTCAATAACCCTGGTTAATGCGTTTAAGAATTCATCCTTATTGAATATTGCATTATAGAGTGCCTTATGCACATCCCAGACAACCAGAATTGAATTACTTGGTTTAAGTAAGTCCCTTAACATATCTTCACTTAGGTTAAGCGCCATACCGATATCGATACTGACCCATTAATAAACCATTCCCCATAATAGAATAACCTAGAATTTCCTATTAAAGAGTTCATGAAAAATAATCACAATATGTAACATTATACATGAAGCATAAAGTATTTAAACAGTAAAATCATATATTAAGGTATGTCAACACAACTAGATCCAATATCAGTAGCCAGGATGCCTGAAGGTCAAAGGGAAAGCACCATCAAGGGTGTTTTAGAGGGGCTCTTTAAAATGAAGCAGGATGATGCCTTTAAGGCCTTAAGATCAGTAATCCAGACTTTAGCAGAAAGGGCTACTGACCAAGAGTACATTAACTGGTGCTTAACCACAATGAGGATTCTAGCCAGTTACCCTGATGATGTGGTTAAGGCTGGTTTAACGCTTAGGAGGAACGTAGTATCAAGTTTAGATAAGAGACTTGCCGATAGGGATGCTGCAATAATTAGTAGAGTGCTTAACATGCTTGATAATAACACTAGGCAAAAACTAATGCGAAACATGTCCTAAACTACTCCCCTTAGGTTATCACTTA
The DNA here is from genome assembly GCF_023256255.1 of Caldivirga sp. Taxonomy (NCBI): domain Archaea; kingdom Thermoproteati; phylum Thermoproteota; class Thermoprotei; order Thermoproteales; family Thermoproteaceae; genus Caldivirga; species Caldivirga sp. The sequence continues at coordinate 15,544 of NZ_JAGDXD010000068.1, forward strand.
AACATAAGTGTTATTATTCTGCTTGCTTATTGGGGTGCGATGGTTAACGCAGTGGCTTACCTTAGGGTTTCCACTGAGGAGCAGGAGCTTGGTCTTGATGCCCAGCGTGATGGCTTGCTTAAGTTCGCTTCAGCTAGGGGTATTTCAGTGAGGGAGTTCTTCATTGATCAGGGTGTGAGCGGTAGTATCCCAGCGTTTGAAAGGGAGGGGTTTGGGAGGGCTGTTGAGTATGCTAAGGCTAATGGCATTAACCTACTCCTAGTATACAGCCTGGATAGGCTTAGTAGGAGCTTCACAGACCTCTTTAACCTACTTAGGCAATTGGATGAGGATGGTATTGGCGTAGTTAGTGTTCGCGAGGAGTTCCTACAGGACCTTAACCCAATGGTTAGGAGGCTTGTTTTAAGTATTTTAGCCTGGGCGGCTGATTATGAACGTTATCTGATTCGTGAGAGGACTAGGGCCGCACTTAGGGCTAAGGGTGTGGTTAAGGCTACTAGGGTCGACCCAAGCTTAGCTAGGGCTGTCACCGTCCTTTACCAGTATGGTGAATCAATAAGATCAATATCAAGTAAACTAGGGCTAAGTGAGAGGCAGGTTAGGAAGATACTGTACAGTAATGGTGCATTAACACCACCACCAGGCACATGCCCAAGGTGCTTCCACAAGCTGAAGTGGGATGAACAATACAACACATGGTACTGCCCAAACTGCGGATACCTCACTCCCTCTTCCCCCACACCTCAACGATCCTAGTCACCACTCATTCTCACTAAACCATGAACCCACCTTAATGATTAAGCAAGACTAATGCCGTGATTCATCCTAGTGTTTCACTGCCTCAGCTAATTATGGGTAATAGGTACTTGAGATGGGGTCCACCTTGACATCATTAGGCAACTCACCCTGCATTAGAAAGGGCGGGTCCTTTGCCAGTATAAGATTAAGATGAAGCTACATTGATGACACACTCCGCATCCAAATGCTCAATTGTGCATTTGGTCATCAGTCCCTTTACTAGGCTTAATGTGTAACTAATACCTCTGTGGTGGCTGCCTATCCAATAGTACCTGCCGCATCCTTCACACTTGAGTAGTGTTGGGTTTCTACTAATAACATTCAATGGTACCTTACCCATGGCGTCCATTGAATTAACCTTAGTTAACCTACCACCGCATATTGGGCATAGTGAATTATCGCCTATAAGTGGCTCAACATTAAGTACTATTAATGCTGCGGTTAACCAATGAATGTGATCGTCAGTTAATAGAAGTAGTGTGTCGCCACGACGCCTATTAAATAAACCCTTATCCCTAGTTATGACTAATCCGCTTAAATTCACTAACTCATCGTCACTGAAATCATCCCTGTAGACAGTCATTACCCCAATCATCCTCAGCCACCTAGATAACCAACCAAGCATAGAGTCAACGTAAACAATTCCTCCACTAACCTCACATGGTTTAACTAAACCAATACTCTTCATTTAACAGTTAAACTTAATTCAAGCAAGGCTTAATAACTTACTGCTGGAAAAACATTTAAGTGATGTGAGGGAGTACGTCTGAGCACTGATGAAGTGGTCCTAAACTGAAAAATAATTTACACAACTCCTAAAGTTAATCAGTTACCATGCAGTTAAGGTGAATCATTTAACTTAGTACTTAGTCCAGTTTGAGTAATATTGGCCATTGTCACTTTAAATCAAAGCTATTCTAAGGCTGATAGGTTAAAACATTGATTTTAAGCCTGTTAAGAAACTTGCTTAAATCATCCCTTACACAATACTGCAATCATCGTTACTGATGCACTGGCTGACCCTGGACCTGGATTAATCTGAGGTGGCGGAGGTAATGTAGGTGCTAAGGATGCTACTTCTAATAGGTAGGGGATTGGTTGAGTGAAGTAGTATTGTTCATTAACCACTTTAACTGAAACTATGGTTTCATTTAATGCATTAGCAATAGTACTAACCTTACTATAGGCGTCTAACACGGCCATTCTTAGGGCGTATAATCGAGCCTCATTAGATAATTCTGGGTTTATGTAGGAACCTATTGATACACTGTCTACCCCAATGCTGACTAAGCCAGATAGTAACTCTCCTAATAGTGTTTGGTTCAGTGGGACTATTATAGTCATTGTGTAGGTTGCCTTATAGCCCTCGAACGTGCCGTATGAACCATACTGAGGATTCAGTGAAAAGGAACTAGTGTAGTTTAATCCAAACCCCCTTACTAGGGTAATTGCATCATCAGCCCTAGACGCCACATTGATGTAAGCCCTAGTGGCATTCATGTCTGGTGCCGGTGTCTCTATTGTTAAACTTACAGTGAAACCACTTGGTGGTATTGATACACTGTACGAACCCTCCACGTTAACCGTAGTATTTAATGCGCAGCTGGTTAAGGCACCATCATTAGTTGCATCATAGTAGCCACTATGAGAACTGACTAGAAACGTTACGGCTACAGCCAACATTACCGCAAGTATTAGGGCTACCGCTAAACTACTGGCCTTCATAGTTGGTGCTGCTACTCTGGAGTTATTTTAGCTACCTCATAGTACAGTGCGTACAAGGGATTAGAACACATTCATTAATTATCATGCTAGTCAATTCCTTAAGTAGTGTTGAAACTTAAGGTGGAAGCCAGAGTTTATTAAGCTCACCGTGGTTAGGTTAGGTGATGAGCACCATAGCCATTTCCCCACTGTTCCTGGATATAGTATTCTCGCTAGTTATAATTGTGCTTGGCTTCGTGATATTCGTTGAATCACTGAGTGATTATAGGCTGGTTTCAGCGGTTAAGAGAATAATGGCTAAGAGGGTTATGATTAATCCCGTTAACGTTAAGCAGTACGCCATTATTCAACTGTACCAGAGGAGCATGATTAAGGGCTACTTTAGGATTATTAACGCAACCTTGAAGGATCCATCAATAGGGTCAGTTCTAATAAGTGAAGATAAGGTTCTGGTTAAGTTATCTGAAGGAATTAGAACCCCAGTGGATACTGAACTCCTTGTTACAGTTAGCGTTAGAGGTAGGTTAGACGAGTACTACATTAAGAGTGGGATTAAGGTTAATGTTAAGTTGGCCGAATAGGGCATTTACATTTTACTCAACACTGGTATACCCAGTATATTCATTGAGTTCTCTAGGACTATTTTAACAGCCTTAACCAACGCAAGTCTAAATTCCTTAAGCCCAGGCTCAGCATTTATGACTGGGTACTTCTCGTAGAACGTGTTGAACTCTAAGGCTAACCTATTCATGAAGCTAACTAGATTCTCTAACTTAAGATCCTCTGAAACCCTCAATAGCACCTCAGGGAATTCACCAATCATAAGTATTAAGTCACCCTCCTCTTGACTTAATGTGCTGGGTACTGTGTATTGTAATGGTTCAATACCTGCCTTACTTAGTATTGAGAATGCCCGCACGTAAGTGTACTGTATGAATGGTCCACTATTTTGGTTCATATCCAGTACTTTACCCCAATCAAAGACTATTTGCTTACTTGGTGATACTGAAACGAAATAGTACCTAATAGCCCCAACCGCCACTGCATAGGCAACTTCACTAGTGTTTAATCCGCCACGACTTGAGGCTATTGCCTTAACCCTCTTAACAGCATCCTCAAGGAGGCCATCAATTGTTACGGCTTGCCCCCTGCGGCTACTCATCTTTGCTTCACCTAGATTAACCATCTCGTAGGCGTAGTGCACTATACGGGATGCATCATAACCAAGCAGCTTAAGCATGATCCTTAACTGAGCCTGCGGGTGAGTCTGCTCCACTGCAATGACCCTTATTACAGTGTTTGGGTTACAGTTGGTTAGGCACCATACGGCGTACGCCACATCCCTCGTTAAGTATAATGTGGTTCCATCACTCCTGTTTAATGTAGCTGGTGGTATGAACTTAGGTAGTTTAAGCTCATCCCAAAGCTTAAGCTCTGAGGCGGCCTTATCGGCTCTAAATACGTATACACCATCCTTAAACTCCACGTAGCTTGGCGCTGCCTTAACCAGGTCCATTATTATGCGTCTAGCTAAGCCACTGTAAACCGCTATTTCTGATTCCCAATCATAGGAATCGAACTTAACGTTAAATAACCTGAAGGTTTCCTCAAAACCCTTAAGGACCAGGTTAACCGCCTCCCTGACAATGCCCTTAACACCTTCATCCCCATCCTCATACGCCTTAGCCATCCTGGCAACCTCAGCATTAACGTCAATGTTTGATAAAGACTCCACAAGGGCGTTTACAAGCTCCTTATCCTTACTTAACCAATCCGCAATAACCCCAACCCACTCGTCCCTCTCCTTAATTAACCCCCTATACTCCTCCTCACTCTTACCTTCAAGCAACTTAGTGATCCTCTGCACTTCAGCAACGGCGTTAGTGACGGAGTATATAATCCACATTACGTGGTCAGGTTTTTGACCAGCCTCAATGCGCTCCTTAGCTAACTCCCTAACTTTACTGTAGCCTAAGGCAAGGTACATTACTTGGATTCCAGTATCATCTAGGTAAAACCTTGCTGAGACGTTATGCCCCATGAATTTAAGTAGCCTAACCAGTGAATCCCCAAGGACCATGTTCCTACAATGACCTATATGTAACGGGTGAAGCGGATTAGCGCTAGTGTGTTCAACTATTATGTTAAGCTGCTTAATGCCTGGGACTTTACCGTAATCTGGCCCTAGGCTAATGGCTGAGTCAAGGACAAGTTTACCGTAATTAACTAGGTTAACGTTAGCGTTCAGGAAGCCGTTAATGAATCTTAGGTCCATTAGGTAATGAGATTTAATTCCCTTAATACCCTCATTAACCTCACTACTTAGGTTAGGTCTACTCCTAATTAAGTCATGAAGTGGAATGGATAAGTACCCGAAACCGGCTCTAGCCTTAATAACCTGTAAGTCCTCCACTCCCGTTAACTTAGCAGCAATGCCCTTAAACTCACTTATCAATGCCCTATACGGATTATACTCCACTAGGGCGTAGTCATTGCAAGGCTAAAAACATTTCCTCCAGCTAAGAAGACCCTTGCCTAAGCCTCCTCACAGTTAATGCTACTTAAGCTTAGCTTACATAGTATTAATTCACTACCCTTAGGTTCAATCTCCTCAGCAGTGCCATTACCTAGGCCATAAGCCTTAATAAGTGTACTGGATGCCATGACTACACCTAGGCTTGATTTAATCATAAACAAGTTATAGTACTTTCTCCTCCTCTCATTGTTTAAAACACTTGAACTATACATTAATGTTACGTATACCTCAATGTCGCTTGGCTTAATGAGTAGGAAACCTGCGTTTAAAGCTGACTTAAGCCAATCACCATTCCTAATTAAGCCCGCTAACTTACTTAGCGCATACCCTAAATCACTAGCATCATCGTAAATCCTGGCCAGTAACTGGGCTAATACGTAGGTGTCATTCATTAACTCAACCTTAAGCTTAACGCCGTACCTGCTCTTTAAGTATTCATAAACCTTAAACTTATCTACAACACCATTATGAACAACGTACAATTCCCCATCATTAACCTGCGCATTAACAGGATGCACAGTAACTGTACTTACAACATTCTTATCATCAGCATTAAGCACATGCATAACACCACTGTAGACCACACCCATCGATTGGGTTAATGATTCAAGCACCATATTGAAGCTTGGGTCATCATAAATGGGTTTAGCAGCCCTATACAACGTGAGTTTACCATCCCTGGGATTACCCTGTATTACCGCTAAACCCCACCCATCACTATGAGTAACGACGCCACTGGGCCCCATTGGGTCTGCTTTTGCAGCTTCCTTAAGCTTAAGTAAGGTCTCCTTAACTAAATTAGGGTCACTTACTACTAAGGCTGCGAACCTACACATAGTTACTTAACTAACGTTAAACCTTTATAAGTAGTACACATAACATGCATTACACCTATATGTGGGGTTTAGGTTAAGTTGAGAAGGCGTAGGCTTAATGCTTAAATACCTTTAACTATTTGTTAAGAATTAATGAGTAATCTAAGGATTGTGGTATATGGCTTAGGCCCCATAGGTCAATTAATAACTAAAGTGGCGTTAGAGAGAGGAATGGAGGTCACTGGGGCAATAGATATTGACCCCAGTAAGGTTGGTAAGGATATTGGTGAAGTATTGGGTTTAGGTAAGAGTGTGGGTATTAAGGTTGAAAGTGATGCCGATAAGGTATTATCAAGCTCAAGACCCGATGTTGTACTTCACTCCACTGGCACATGGCTTGATAGGGTTTACCCACAGTTAGTTAAGGCAATTAAAGTCGGCGCCGACGTGGTATCCACATGTGAGACGTTGGCATGGCCGTGGTACAGGTATCCTGACTTAGCTGAGTTAATAGATAGTTACGCTAAGAGCCATGACTCAACCGTACTTGGTGCTGGAGTTAATCCAGGTTTCATCTTCGATGCATTACCAGCAGTATTATCCATAACACTGGTGAGGCTTAATAAGATAAGCATTATTAGGTCACTTAATGCCGCCGAAAGGAGACAGTCATTCCAGAGGAAAATTGGCTTAGGAATGACTCCTAGTCAATTTAAGGAAGCGTTAAGTAGAGGGGAAATAACTGCACATGTTGGCTTCGCTGAATCCATATTACTTACTGCAAGCATCATTGGTATTAACCTCACTGAGGTTAAGGAGAACCAGGAGGCCATAATAGCTGATAAGCATTATGAAACCCAGTACTTTAAGATTGAGCCTGGCCAAGTCCGTGGCGTTGATGGTTACGGGGTTGGGTTAGTTAATGGTCATGAAGTCATTAAGGTTGAATTAAGGGCATGTGTCGCCTGTGAGGATTATGAGGAGGTTAGTCTTGAAGGTGAACCAACCATAACCTGGAGGAGTAGTGGAACACCAGGTGATCCAGCTACCGCTGCCGTTGTTGTTAATCTAGCTGATAGGGTCACCGAGGCTAGGCCTGGTTTAATAACTCTTAAAGACTTAATAAAATACTCATACAGTTGGTAAAGTTCCGTTAAATAATAATCAAGCTTAGGCGCTTAGCCGCTCCTCATGCATTGGATTATGTTATTAGATGAATTTTAAGTAAGCATAGTAAATGCCTGCATTAACTAGTGTTACTGGAATACCGTAAAGTAGGAATTCAATGTAACTGAAACGTGGACCCCCTCTCTTCTCACTTGCCTGCAGTATTATTATGTTACTTGCCGCGCCTATTAACGTTAAGTTACCTGCTATTGTGCTTGCCGCTGCTAAGGCAACCCAATCATTAACATTCCCTGGCCCAACACCTAGGCTTGACATTAGGGGTAAGTATAAGGCCACCATGGGTACATTACTAATGACTTGGCTCAACAGTATGCTTGCGGCAAAAATACCCCAGAGAGTTGTGGGTGCTGGTAATGCATGCGCCAGGTAACTTAAAACACCTGAAGTATACGCACCCTCACTCACTATGAATAAGGCCATGAAGAATACCAGCGTCTGCCAATCCACATTACTTAAGACCTCCCCCCTCCTACTGCTTAATGCGTACACGACAGTTGCCCCAATTAACGCAACTAATGCTGCATTTAGGTTTAGGCCAACTAAATCTGACGCAACAAGCACTGCAACAATAAGGATGAGCATTATTAACGCTAGGTTAGATAAGGCTGGGTCACTTAAACTTATGCTTAGACTCTTAACCTCTAAGTCATCCATGGCGCTCCTCCTGAAGAGGACAAGCATTAAGGCATATGTTACTGCTAGGTTAATTAATGTTGGTATCGCTAAGTACATGATGAAACTTACAAATGGCCTAGGTATCCCCGATTCAATTGCTATGAGAAGGTTTTGCGGGTTGCCAATCGGCATCATTACTGAACCTATGGTGACTCCATATGCAAGCGCATAGAGGAGGGGCTTAACATCAATGTTATTCGCCGCCTTACCACTTTCAATAATCATAGGCGTGAAACTGGCCGCTAATCCATCGTTGGAAATAACCATGCTTAATACTGCTGATGATAGGAATACTTTACCTATTAGGTTATACATTTTCCTGCTTGATGATACAAGCCTGTAGGCCACGTAGGATAGGAAGCCGCTAACCTCAAGTGCTGATGCTATTGTGAACAGCGAGAAAAGGAATATTATTACGTCCAGGTTAATTGAACTTAAGGCTTCACTAGGGGTTACGACTCCTGTACCTATCATTATTGATGCACCAATTAGCATAGCTACCCATGCCGGCACATCAAACCTTCTCGACACTCCCCTTAACACTATTAGGCTGTATGTTGTCAGTAATGCGATTGACGCGGCAATAAACCTATACTCCATGGTGAGGCACCTCCTATGCGCGTCTCTTATAAACCTATGCCTACTACCTCATGATTCAATACGACGCCGTGGCCTTACCCTTTAACAGTGAGTATAGGAAGTCTAATGCGCTTGACCAGTCTAATACATCGTCATCATAATCAACATGCTTCATTAGTATAATCCTCTTACGAATAGTAACGCTTAGGTTACATTTATCGCAGTATAACTGGACATGCTTATTATATTCCCTTAACGTGAGTTTATTACCGCATCGGGGGCAGTCTAGCGTTAATTTCAATTCAAAGGCCATCGGCTTTAAATTCCGGCTTAGAGTTTATCAGGTTATTAGTTATTTTAAACACTATATTGAAATACACTTAAATCACCTAAGCCATGTGAATAAGTACACTAATAGTTTTAGGGATAACCCATGGATAGTGATAATTAAGGAGCACCCAACCAACGCTGAAAGGCTTAAGCATTATGGAGTAAGAATTAGACAGGTAGCTTCAAATTAAGAAATTAACATTAATACATGAATAATTGCTTCCTTTCATCTATCTTAAGGAACAATATTACTAATGGCTGCTGGGTTTTAGCAATATCATTAACTCTTGAAACTACGTATGATAATAGTGTTGGGTCATTATCCTTAATCATTTGATTAACCCTTGAGACACCATATAAGTCCACTAACTCCTTTAGGAATTGTACGGTTAAGTAATTGGATACTGCATCAATGCCGCATATTTCATTATTCTCAACAAGAGCCCTCCTAATTAACCTACTCATCTTCCCAATCTCCCTCTTACCTAAAAGCTTTAAGTCATCAATTGATTCCGTACCCTGATCCTCCTGACTCTCACGGAACATTAACTTAACTCTCTGCCTCCACTTAACAACCCACAATTCAATCCACTCATTCACAAACCTCTTTAAATCCCCATTTCTATAGAGTCTGCATAAGTAGTTTAGTGACCTGCTTCCGTGAAGTGTTCTAACGTATATTATGAAGTCATCCTTGGCGAATGAGGCTAGTACCCTAGTTTCATTTGGGTTAATGTTTTGAATACCATTAACTAAACCATCAATCAACAATTGGTTCACTAAACCTTCCAGTTCACCTTTATCACATGTTTGGGGTTCCACAGTTCCCGCCTCCTCTTTAGAATTCAGAGGAGAGGGTGTTAATAAAGGTTATTCAGTGTTTAGCTATTAAGCTCTATTTAGGCCGCGGAAATACGTAAAAATATTTACTAAGTTAAGTAAAGTTTCATAATGAACCTGTAAGCCCTAAGCTCCCCTTACCTAGTTCACTCATAACCATGTCTATCACTAGTGTTGACCAACCGAAATCAGGGGCGCCCATTGGCTCCCCATTACTACTATTATAATTCTCGCTGCAAGTCATTGATTTACCCATTACTTCAAGAACCTTATTAAGCAGCCTAGACGCCTCATTATAGTAACCATAGTTCCTTAACCCATGATACGTGAACCACACTAGGTTAATCCATGACCTACCCCTCCAGTAGCCTGCTGGGTCATAGGTTGGTTCATCAGCGCTTACGCTTGGTAATGGGAACATGGTCCAAAACTCCCTTGGATTGAACAAATGCACCACTAGTTTCTCAGCCTGCTCACCAGTGGCTATCCCACTAAATAGTGTTAGGAAGGCTGCAGGTGTCTTAACCCTGATTAACTCATGGTTTTCCTCATAAACGTCATAAAAGAAGCCGTCTTCATTATTCCACATGATTCTCCTAATTGCCCTAGCGGTTTCATCAGCCAATTCATCATAGTAGTTAGCCGCCTTAACTTCACCAAGTCTTCTAGCCAACTTAGCGATTATTCTTCTTTGAAGGTAAATTAAGCTATTTAAATCAACAGCCTCAATAGGGGCCATTGTTAATTTCCCATACTTCCCATACCGCTGCGGATTCTCATTAAACCTCCTGGTTGCTTCATCCCACCTAGGGCTATTGTCCCACCCGCTTTCCAATGGATCAAAGTAGGAGTACAAGTAGTCTGAATCCCCATCCCTTTGACTCCTGAACCATTCATCATACTTCATTAACGCATTAATAGCCCTCTTAGCGAAATCATCATCCCACTTCACTGATAAAACCCTATCAACGGCTACAGCCAACACCGGGGGTTGGGTTGTCCAAGGTGAGTAATCATCAATACCCCAGAAGGATTTACACGCCTCCTTAGACATGAATATCTCATGCGGAATCCTACCATCAGGCTTCTGATTAGTAAACAAATTCTCCAACTCCTCCATAGCCATGTTAACGTCGTAGTGGCTGAGGACTATTGAATGAAATGAGGAGTCCCAAAGCCATTGATGCTTGAAAACGTACTTACTAGGCATGTTAAAAGGCTTCCTTAAGGCTTGGTGATTAGGTACACTGCACCTATTAGTTAATATCACGTACCAGCATAGTTTAATTAAATCATCTCCATTAACATTGCTCATTAATGTGCTTAACCATAGTCTTCTCTTAGACTCAACCTGTGATTCATCGCTAAGTGCCTTATCAATATCATTAACTTGATCACCCCCTGCCGTAACTACTCTTAATTCACCATTAATGTTAATAGTCACTGCGAATCCATTATCCAGTACCTTTAAGTTAAGGGGTTGATTAGACTTAATTCTCATGAACCCACCCTCATGTTTAACATTAATTGAACCATCACTCAATTCACTAATACCACCAAAGCCCCTTACCTTGAACTCACCTTGAATGATCCCCCTATAGCCTCTTACAACATATACTGCTAAATCACCATACACTGAGGTGAATTCAAAAGAACCATTACTCCAGTACCTCCTAATTCCCCCGAAATCCCAGTAGCTCCTAAGCAATGTAGCGTTACTACCCCTTAATTCACCCTCAACGTATTCTCCGTAAAATAACTTGCTTAACCCTATGCCTGTATTACTCATTATTATTGATGTAATGTTACCTGAGATTTCAAACTTATTACTAATCCTCATGCATCAACACCCCTTCACCGCTTAGCCACTAACCTAACGTACCTTGCCTTAATCCCCTGTATTATTTCAGGAATATTAATCTTCATTGGGCATGCTTCACGACATGTACCCGCATGCATACATAACATTGCATGTGGGCCAGCCTTCTCAATACCGTAAACCACGGCTGTCCACATAACCCCCATTGGCCCCACGTAGGGGGATTCACCCCATGAACCATCTAGTGCCCTGTAGACCGGGCAGTGGAAGTGGCACCTACCACACCTAACGCAGAGTAGCGTCTCCCAAAGTAAGTCATCCTTAGATGCCTTTAATCTACCATTATCGAGGAGGACCACGTGAACCTCCCTGGGACCATGAGATGGGGAAACCCTGGTCTGCTCAACATCAGCTGTGGTTGATGGTCCAGCAACTAAGTTAACGTACGTTGGTGGGTAAAGTCCAGCATAGGCGCTTTGAACCATAACCTCCATGAAGGCGTGGTGCAGGGTTGGCACTATCTTATCAATGCCCGTTAAAACTATGTGCACCGGTGGTGATACGGTAGTGAACCTTATGTTACCCTCATTCTCAATCAGTAGCACAGCCCCAGTGTCAGCAGCAACCGCATTTGCCCCAGTTATCCCAAAGTTAGCCCTGAAGAACTTATCCCTTAAGAACCTCCTAGCGGCCTGCGCTATTTCAGATGGATCAGCCTTAACATCAACACCCAGCTTCTCCTTAATAACCCTGGCAGCCCTCTCCCTAGTCATGTGCAGTGCAGGGGCGACTATGTGAGTTGGCTTATCCCCAGTTAACTGAAGTAGGAATTCACCTAGGTCTGTTTCCCAAACCTCATTACCAATACTGATTAAGTACTCCCTAAGCCCGATTTCATTACCAACCATTGTCTTACCTAGGACTATAACATTACCCTTACCTACAATGCCACTTATTATCCTTCTGGCTTCATCGCCATCCCTTGCAAAGTAGGCCTTAGCGCCTATGGCTTCAATAGACTTAATAGTCTTATCTACGTAGTACTCTAAGTTTCTAATAACCTCCTCCTTAGCCTTCCTAAGCTCCTTAGCTAACTCAGTTACGTAAGGGTATTTATCAAGGATATTCATGGTTCTAGGCACGTTAGCATCAACGGCTCTTCTAATAGCTTCATCATACTCCATTACACACCACTAAGTAGCCTATCTAATTAGCCTTTTAAGTACTCCATATGCAATTCAATGGAGCTTAAAAGCCGCAGTACACTTGGAATGCTTAAAAATCGACAGTAGGAAGAAAATCAATGAGTGTCGCTAGTCAAAATGCCAAGGATTTATCAGAAGCCATTATGTATATTAGGAAGCAACTTAAAGGTTTATTGGGCATATATGTAGCTAGCCTCGATGGTCTTCTAATTAGTTACAATGGTGCAGGTGATCCGGATCGATGGGCCGCATTAACGGCAACGCTAGCCGCATTAGGTACTACGTATGTTAAGGAAATGTCTAACTTAACTATGGATAATCATAAGCACATGTACACTATAATACGCTCCGATAAGGGATTCATATTAAACGTTAAGCGAAATGATTACGCTTTAACCATTGTTGATAATGATCCAAGTGAGGAGGGAAAGGCCATAAGGGTACTAGATGATGCGTTAGCTAAAATAACATGATTATAAGACTTTTTAGTCTGCTGCAGCTCACTCTAAGTAGTGGCCACTGTAACGCTGATTAGTAAGCCTCAGGCAAGGGTTGGAGGAAACTTTAGGGTAATTAAAATACCTGAGGAATGCTATAAGTGTAAACTCTACAACATATGTATGGGTAGGTTAAGGCCTGGGAGGGTTTACAGAATTACTGAAGTTAGGCCGCTTAGGTATCCGTCTCCGTATAAGTGCCTACTTAATGGTGATGAAATGGTGCCTGTGGTCGTAGAGGAGGAGGACTTGATACTACCCATTAAGCTACCTTACGTTATCGAGGGTTCAATAACATTATTCGACAAGTCATGGTGCATATGTCATCCATGCCCCAGTGAGGAGGCTTTACCAAGTAGGGTAAAGGTTGTTAAAATCATTGATAAGAGGCAATGTGGCAGTGGTTGGTTCTTCCTAGTGGAGGCTAAGCCGTTGGATTAGGGTAACGTTAAGTGCAGGTTCACTCCCAGTTAACTTAATGTCAGAGGAGGTTAAGCCCATTTACGCTAAGGGCTTCTTCACAATGGATTTAAGCGGTACTGTTAGACAGTACACGGTATTCTACTATACTGACCCTAAATTCTACTACGCTAACTTATCTAAGGATGAGTATAGGAGGGAATTAAGCCTACTAAGACGCAACATGCAGCAGTTCCTTGATGAGGAGGTTATTAGGATAAATGGTGTTAGGGTTCATGCCAAGGTTGTTTACGTTAATGTTGGGTTATTAACAGTTAACTTACCCTTCATAGAGTTCCTAATAACGTTTAAGGGTTCCCTGAGGAGTGGCGTTAATAATTATGAGGACGAGTATGAGGAGGAGGTTACCGAGTACCCTTATGACATATTATGGTGGCTTCCTGGTAATGTTGTTGAAGTATCAATGGCAGGTGAAGTTAACGTTAAGGGTAATGTACTTACCGTGAAGGTTAGTGAAGGCACTAGGGTTGGCGGCAAGGAGTCAATAACTTTCATTGTTGATAATGTATAAATAATTTTCTAGTATTATATTCTCTCAAATATGGTAACGATAGCCTTATATATCGCTAAGGGAATACTAAATCATGGTCATAGCACTGTATTGCACCAACTGCAGTAGAGTAGTCATGGTATTTAAGAGGTTAAGGCCATATAGTGAAATCTGGGAACTCCTAATTAAGAGGACTGGGGGTAGATGCCCGTACTGTGGCTACAAGTTCACTCAGTTAGACATAAGGCACGCTAGCTACAGTATTGGTGATAGGGTAAGTAGGGGAATGGAAGTTGCGCTTAATCCGACTTAACGGTAACATTGGTGGGAATTAAACTAATGAATAACATTTATAACTTGGTGCTGAAGCCATAATTATGCCCCTTTACAGATTAAGCAACATAAAGGGAGAGGAGGTTAATGCATTAACAATAAGGAGGTATATTAACGGCGAAAGAATGACACTCGCACAGTTCATGTTCAAGAGAGGGGCTAGAGTTAAGAAGCATACTCACATTAATGAACAATTCTCAGTAATAGTAACAGGCAAATTAAGGTTCAGGGTAAATAATGAGGAATACATTGCTGAAGCCGGAGATGTGGTTCACATACCCTCAAACATGGAGCATGAGGTTGAAGCACTGGAGGATTCAATAGTGATAGATGTATACAGTCCAATCAGGGAGGATTGGCTTAAAGGGGAAGATAAATACCTGAGGTGAGTGCTACTAATCCAGGTTACCTACATGAGATAATGATCAGGGACTTAAACCCATGCATCCGATAATATCCCTTAATCCGCATTTAAGTTACCTTACCTTATATACTATCGAAATATAGTATCATTGTATGTAATTTTAATTCTTTAGATTTATCAATATATTTATTGATCTTTTTAATAACTGCATATAGTTAAATGCTAAAGTTAATATGATGAGCAAAAATTTATTAAATACTTAAGTATTACTAGTGTATGCTTAATAACTTAATAAGCATACATGGAAACAACCTAAGATCCCTGAACACTGTTCTTGGTGAGGTTGGTAATGTTTTTGGGCAGGTGTATAGGAGTATCTTATCCTCACCTAATGGTGTGTTCGTATTCTTTATTGCATTGCCTAATAGGCCTGGTGCCTTGGCTAGGTTAGCTTCGGCGTTGGCTGAATTAGGCCTTAACCTAACTTTAACCTACCTATACGCTATTAATGAGGAATTAGCAATGGCACTACTAATCTATGAGGCTAAGGAAGGCTACTTCCAGAAGGCAGTAGAAGCATTGAGGAGAGGAGGAGCAGTAGTAAGGGAAGCTTACGAAGTTAAGGCAATCAATAAAATCAATAGAAGTACCCCTTAGATCATTAAAGTGGAAAATCAAATAAAGCGCCTTAATCTAAGTTGCTGGTCAAGGTAAGCCAGCATTGATGATTAAACTCAGTTGGGGATTTTCATAATTGTGTTTAAAGGTTTTTAAATCGCTTATGTTTGAAGGTATTGTGCCAATGTACTATATTGAAACTTACGGCTGCTGGTTGAATAAGGCTGATTCAGAATTAATGGAGGAGGACTTAAGGAGAATCGGATACGTTAAAGTTAATGATCCTACGCAAGCTGACTTAATACTGATAAACACGTGCGCTGTTAGGGAGGATTCAGAGGTTAGGGAGCTTAAGGCTATTGAGAAGTACTCTAAGCTAGGTAAGAAACTTGTGGTGGCTGGGTGCTTAACTAAGGCAAGGCCTAGTGAAATAATGAGATTAGCCCCTAATGCGCTGCTAGTGAACCCAAGTTCAGTTGAGAATTTTGCTGAGACTTTAAGAAATGGTGGTAATTCGAGTGAACGATTAATGGTGAGGATTCCTCAACACAATGAGTTAAGCCACATTTACGTTGTCCCTATTCAAGTGGGTTGCCTTGGGAACTGCTCATACTGCATAATAAAGTACACTAGGGGTGGTATGGGCTGGGTTAGGAGTGCTGACTTAAATATGGTTAAGGAATCCATAGCCAAGGCCGTTACTAGGGGTGCTAGGGAAATTTACCTAACTGGACAGGAGATTTCAGCATACGGTAAGGATAAGGGGTACGACTTGGTTGACTTACTTGAAGCCGTATTAAGGGATGTTGATGGACGATACTTGATTAGGTTAGGAATGCTTGAGCCATTAGAGCTTGAGGGAATCATACATAGGTTAATCGATGTGATTAAGAGTGACTGGAGAATCTACAGGTTCTTCCACATACCTGTGCAAAGCGGCAGTGATAAGGTACTTAGATTAATGAAGCGTAAATACACTGTGGATTTATTTAAATGGGAAGTTGGGTTAATTAGGAGGAGTTTCCACAACTCATTCATAGCCACTGACATTATAGTTGGCCATCCTGGAGAGGAAGATGTCGACTTTCAGGATAGTGTGAGGCTAGTTAGGGAACTGAGTATTGATAAGGTACACGTTGCTAGGTATAGTCCAAGACCGTTTACTGAGGCAGCTTATATGCGTCAAATACCTGATCATATTAAGAAGCAGAGGAGCAGCTTACTGAGTAAGGTGGCTCTTGAGGTTGCGTACTCCAGGAATCTTGAGTACGTTGGTGGTACTTACGAAGGCTTAATTAGTTCAACTGGGTTTAAGGGTAAGGGGCTTATGGCCAGGTTAATGGACTATAGGCCAGTTATCGTTAATGAAGGCCGCTTAGGCTCATTTGTGAGAATTAAGATAACCGGCGCCTCATCAATAAACTTGCTTGGTAATGTGATTGAATAAACCATAAACCACCATAGGAGTTATGGATTACTAATCATTAAAAGCTTATACGCATATTCAGTAACGATAAGTTATGGCAAGTAAACTAACCTTAGCTGCTTTACTTGCAGTGGCATTAATAATATTAAGCATAGTTAACCTAAGTGATGCATCAGCATTAAGTTTAAAGGAACTATACGCCAAGAGGGCTGTAGCCACATTTAATGCGCTTCAGAGTCATTACTATATAAGTAACTTGAACTTATACGAAGGTTCTACCTGTGGAAAATACAGTTGCCTATGGACCTACTCCCAGATTTTATCAGCATTAACATACTTATCCTTGATACCTGGCCTAAGTAACTTCACTAGCCTATTTAATCAATACTACATGAGCTTAAGTTACTACTCTAATCCACTTAACCCATCATCAGGGTATGAGTCAGCAGTAACCCCGCCAATTGGCCCAGGTGGTGACACGTATTATGATGATAATGAGTGGGTTACGTTAGCCTTAATAAGAATGTACCTAGTAACTAATAATACTAGGTACTTGAAGAGGGCTGAGGAACTATTCAACTTTATAGTAAGTGGCTGGAGTACTAATGAATCATTAAAATGTCCTGGAGGAATATACTGGAGGGTTGGTGACTTATCGAGAAACACATGCTCCAATTCCCCAGCTGCTGAGGTGGCTGTTGAATTATACATGGTGACTGGTAACCCAAGTTACTTAAAGTGGGCCATTAGAATACTTAACTGGGTTAATGAATGCTTAAGATCACCCAGTGGGCTGTATTACGATCACATTAACCCAGATGGTACTATTGATGAAACAATATGGAGCTATAACCAAGGCACTACCGCAGCAGCGGCAGCGTTAATATATGAGGCAACGCACAATGAATCATACCTAATTCTAGCGGAGGAAACCGCATACGCATCATTGAGCTACTTTAGTCAAGGAGCCATATATTCACAACCCCCTGAGTTTAACGCCATATACTTCAGAAGCCTTGAAAAAGTCATCGAGGTAAGTGGTAATAGTACACTCTCTAAAATGTATTGGAATTTACTCTTAACGTACGTCAACAATACGTGGGTGACCTATAGGGATCCTGAAACTGGGTTAATAACAATGGGTCAGCCATTAAGTTCAATCAATCCTGATGATGTGGAAATATGGACTGCAGCAATGGTACAATTATACTCAATAATTGCTGGTTCACAGCAGCCAATCACATTTAAAGCAGTGGGAATAACTAAGCCAGCGCGCACCCAGTGGCCTACATTAGTCATTGCAATTACTGCTGCGGCAGTAGCCGTAGTAATCGCCTACACAGTACTAAGAGTTAAGAGGAATGATTAATCACCTTTAGTAACATTTACGGGAATTACTTAAAAGCGAAAAATCAACGTGAACGTGATGATAATAATTAAGTTAGGTGGATCAGCATTCAGTGATAAGGCTAAGCCATTATCGTTCAATGAGGAGCCGGTGCGAAACTTAGCATTACTGATTAAGAGGCATGGTGTTACACCCGTTTTAATTCATGGAGGTGGATCGTTTGCCCACCCCATTGCTAAGGCTTATGGGTTAGATAAGGGAATTAGAGATGATGCCCAGTTAATCGGTGTATCATTTACGTCACTAGCGTTAACCCTACTTAATGAGAGGATAATCTCAATATTCTCTAAGATAGGATTACCCACATACACTATAAGGACAGGGGCGGTATTTGTAAGAACACTGAGTGGACTTAGGTTAAGTAACGAAGCAGTAGACTTAACAAGAAGGCTAGTGGAGACTAAGATAGTCCCAGTGTTTTACGGTGACGTTATTCATGATCATGAATTAGGCTTCAGCATACTAAGTGGTGATGAGATAATGGTTGAGTTAGCTAAACGACTTAAGCCAAGGTACGCGTTATTCCTAATGGACGTTGAGGGAGTCTACACCGGAGGACCTAGGAAGGGTGAGTTAATTAGGGTGTTTAAACCAAGTATCCGCGTATCATACGGTAGTAGGGGGGTTGATGCCACAGGAGGTTTAATGGGTAAACTTAGGCACGCTGTTGAATTAGCTGAAATGGGGATTAAAACCTATTTATGCTCAGTAATGGATGAGGAATCCATAAGCCTAATCCTCACTGATGAGGAACCTACTAAGTGCACTAGGATTGAGGCCCAATAGTCTGTTAGTATTCCTATGTGACTGCTTTCTGATCCTTTAATGTTGCCGGTGAGGTTAGTGTGCTGTGGATTCATGGTTTCTTCAATTAACGATGAAGCTGAAGGATACTTAACAGGCTAGAAGCATTCACTAGATAAAAGAAAACAACAGAATAATGAAATACACGGGGAAAACCAAGCTCTACCTAAAGGTTAACTCCATAATGTAGGCATAGATGTAAGCTTTTAAACTGATTAAAACAATGCTTAAGCCCGTGGAGAAGGAGGAGATCATTGAGGATCTAAGTAAAATAATGGAGGAGAGGGGCTTTACCCTAAGTAAGCTTAATGATGAAGCCTATATTGCTAAGTCAGGTTCATTAAGCATGCTTATTTGGCTACCTAATGAGGATTACTTGCTCATTGATGACCCAGTTAAGTTCGTTGAAAGAATGGGATTAAATAAGGTTGATAGCATTATGGTTGTTTCATATAGGGCCTTTTACCTGGCTGATGAGGTTAGTAAACTCATTGACACTGTTAGGGTTTGGAATGGAATGTACCTTAACGTTAAGGTTTACGCAGTTGACATTTATAGGCTTGGGGAAAGGCTTGAGGAGACTCTTAACTTAGCCTTAACAACGTTCTCCTCCAAGGTTTCAAGCATTAATGAGCCTGATGGGCCATGTCCACAATGTGGATCCCAAATGCTAATTAAGTATAGGCATTCCCACAGGTCATTAATATACGAGAAGCCGGTGATTGAGGAAATACTAGTCTGCGATAAATGCATGGTTAAGATACATAGGGTTAAGGTTCAATAACCACGTAATCGTATCATTTAAGCGCTAGGCAAATAATTAAACCACCTACATTTAGATAGATTACGTGGATTCATTGCTTAAATGGAAGTAATCGTTAATAACCCTCACTAGTTCTGGATTTAATGACAATGTTTGCTGTAATACTTGCAGGTGGTTTTGGGAAGAGACTTAGGCCGCTTACTGATGATAGACCTAAGCCCCTTGTTGAGGTTGCTGGTAGGCCAATATTGGCTTGGCAAATAGATTGGTTAAGGGAACAGGGGGTTACTGATGTTGTATTAGCTGTTGGTTACCTTGGCGGTAAGATATTCGACTATGTTGGTGATGGCTCGCAATTCGGCATTAGGGTCTACTACAGTGTTGAAAAGGAGCCATTGGGGACTGGGGGTGCTGTTAGAAACGCGTTAAAGTACATTAATGATGATGGCTTCATTGTTGTTAACGGTGATATAATAACTAATTTAAGAGTAAGGAAACTCATGGATTCCCTCCAGGGGGGTGTTATTGGGGCTATTGCTTTAACACCACTTAAGAGTCCATATGGTATAGTTCAGGTTGATGAGAATGGCTTCATATTAAACTTCCAAGAGAAGCCTCAGTTACCTTACCTAATTAATGCAGGTGTATACGCATTGAAGACCTCCATAAAGGATTACTTACCGGAGAAGGGTGATATTGAGGTTCATACGTTCCCTAAGCTAGCTAGGGATAAGAAACTCGTAGGCGTTACGTATGGTGACGTTTACTGGAAGTCAATAGACACACTTAAGGATCTTGAGGAAGCCGATAAGGCGATTAATGAACAAGGCGTCTTTAATAAAAAGTAAACGCTAATTCCAGGGTTGGGTAAGGAATTAAAAAGCAACCATTGGCGAGTTAACGTGCCTAGCGTTGAGGACATTATTGAGGAGGCCCTTAGAATCGTTACCCCAAGTCAAGATGAGGTTAAGGTAATTAATGATACTGCTGCAGAAGTAATAAGTATACTTGAAGGTAAGGTACGTGAATTAGGTTTAGAGGCTGAGGTTACTTTACAGGGTTCTGTTGCCCACGGTACTTGGTTACCTGGAGATAGGGATATTGATATCTTTCTAATTTTCCCACGTAACGATAAGTACATTACTCTTGTTAAGTCAGGGGAATTAGTGAGGAATTTAGCTTCTGCATTTTCTGAAATAGGCATAAGTTGGGTTATGAATTACGCGCAACACCCGTACTTAACATTAATGTATAATGGCTTTAACATTGATGTAGTTCCATGTATAAGAATTAAGCTTGGTGAAAAACCAGTAACAGCAGCCGATAGGACTCCTCTTCACACACTTTACTTAAAGAGCAAATTAAGTGGCCTTGAGAGTGATGTTAGGTTACTTAAATTAATGATGAAGAGCATTAATGTTTATGGTGCAGAGGTTAAGGTTCAGGGCTTTAGCGGTTACTTAACAGAATTGATAACGCTAGCCTATGGTGGCTTTATGAATGTGCTTAAGGCTGCCTCAAAATGGGTTCCATTTAAAGTTAAAATAACCCTCGAGGCCCCAGGGCAAGGTAACTTTAACACACCGCTAGTGGTCATTGACCCAGTTGACCCAAGCAGAAACGCTGCTGCTGCAGTATCCCTAGACTCTATGGCAACATTCATAGCTGCATCCAAGCACTTCCTCAGGAAACCAAGCATGGCTTTCTTCACCAGCGGTATGCAATCACCCGCAGCATCACTGACACTGCCAACACCGACACTAGTCATGTATGGGGAGTACCCTAAGGGTTACGTTGAAGACATTGTCTGGGGTCAATTGAGGAGGATGGCGTCAACCATATGGAGCACTGTAAGTAATAGTGGTTTCAAACCAGTTGACATGGGTCTCTATACACCGCAGGATAAGTACATTGTAGTAATGCTTACGGTTGAGGAACCTGAGTTACCAGAATATGAGGTTCACGTGGGTCCTCCTGTTTGGACTAGTGAAGCTGATGTATTTATTGAGAAATACATTAACGCTAGTAATATTGTGGGCCCATTCATAAGGGATGGCAGATGGTTCGTAATTAGGCCTAGAAGAACTAGAAGCATCAAGGATGCAGTCATTAAGGAGCTTAAGACCGTTAGAAGTAGTGTTGTAAAGGATTCCCTACTTAAAGGTAAAATAATGATTCTTAACAATACTGCTCAAGTTAATGAGTTACCAGTTGAGTTGAGGAATATCGCACTAGCATTCATGAGCAAGAAGCCTCATTGGCTTGTTTAATGACTTAGTAATGCTTAAGATCGCGGCTCAGGCAAAAATAATTAAAGCATAATGCCTGCCTCACTTAAATGGCTAAAGTTTACGTAGGCCCTGCTGGAATACCAATAGGCTTAAAGGGTAAGAGAAGCACATTAGATGGAATCAAGTACGTTAAGGACGTTGGGCTAAATGCCATGGAGATTGAGTTCGTTAGAGGAGTTAGGATGAGTGTGGCTGATGCTGAAAATGCTGGAAAATTAGCTAAGGAAATTGGGGTTAGATTATCTATTCACGCACCATACTTCATAAACCTATGCAGTGATAAGAACAGTACCGTTGAGGCAAGCATTAAGAGGCTTATGGAATCCCTGGAGAGGGGTGAGGCAATGGGGGCCACGGTGGTTGTCTTTCACCCAGCGTACTACGGTAAATTAGGGCCGGAGGGATGCTATAATGCTGTTAAGGAGTCTGTGATTAAGATTATTGAATTAATGGGTAAGGAGGGGATCAGTCACGTTAAACTAGGCCTGGAGGTAATGGCTAGGAGGAACCAGTTCGGTGGGCTTGAGGAGACATTCAGGCTTGTTAAGGAGGTTAATAACCCTCAGGTAGTAGCTGTGGTGGATTGGGGGCATGTATATGCGAGAAATGGGGGTAACATAGATTATAGGGCTATATTAAGCATGTGGAGGGAGTATTTCGGTAATCAACCAATGCACACTCACTTCACTGCAGTTAAGTATCGGAATGGAGAATGGATTGATGAACATGAACCAATAGACACTAATAACCCACCCTTTGAACCATTGGCGCAGGAATTAGCTAAGGAGGATGTGGAAGTCACAATAATATGTGAATCCCCCCTGTTAGAGCAGGACGCATTGAAAATGAAGGATATGCTACTTAGGTATGGGAACATCATAGCTTAGGTAATTAATCTCAATTAACGGCCGCATGGCTAGTAAGAGTAGCTTACATTTAGTGAAGTTGCCTAGTCATGCTGGTTAACCTGCGGTTAATCCTAAATAAGCCTAAGTAAATTACTGAGGCGGCTAAGGCTGGGGATGATAGTGACTGCCATAGTAGGAATGGGTTATTAATCATGTACTGCATAGCCTCACTAGATATGACTGAGCCCATGGTTCTACCAATATTGGAGACTAACCCAAAAACACCCATATACTGACCCCTCTTATCACTCTCAGCCATATTCATAGCTATCGCCAGCACTATGGGTGAAACAATGATTTCTCCGGTAGTTACTAGGGCTATGTCGAGTAGTGCCTCGTATATGTTACTTATGATGAATATTAAGCTATACGAGAAGTAGTATATTAATGAACCATACACTAACCAGTACCTCACATCCCTTCTTGATAGAAAGTTGCCAACTTTATCCTGTAGAACCACAACCATGAAGCCATTAAGTGCATACACTAGTCCTATGTCGGAGATCTTAATATTTTTCACAACATTGTAGTATGTGGTTAAGGCGAAGCCAAGCAACCCCATTGTTGAGAAGAGAAGCATTGTTGGTATTAGGAATAGGGCGAAGGGGACATTAACCTTAATTAATTTAAATGACACTATCCTCCTTTCTAATCCCCTTAGCATTAGTATTAATGGTGTAGAGGCCAATGCCATTAATGCAGTTATTAAAAATACGTAACCATAACCCAGGTAATACATTACATAGCCACTTATTAATGGGCCCAATGCCCAACCAGCATTAGCCCCCACTCTAATTCTGGAGTATGCTTTAATTAAGTTACCTAACCCCTTCTCAAGATCACCGACAATTGTTGAACTGGCTACTGCAAACATACTATTGAATAATGACTGAGTTAACAATAGCACCATCACCACTATGACGTTGAACTTTATTAAGAAGTATGTTAACAAGAGAACTATAACTGACCCGACATTACCAATAATCATCAACTTAACTCTACCCAGAATATCCGTTAAGACACCGCCAATTACCTGTGAGATTGTGTTAATGAGCATTTGCGCGCTGTAGTAAATGCCGATTAACCAGAACGGTAAACCTAACTTATATAGTATTAGGCCAATGTAGGGCCAGATAAGTGAAAAGCCAAGTGCCCTCATCCCGTTAAGTAAGGCTATCTTATTTATTGTTGAACTCACTTTAATCCTTAAACCTCGTTACATTTAAAGTATTTAACACATGAGTGCAATGAGGTAAGCTACATCGGATTAATTACTCATCACTTAGTTTAAAGCATTTAAAGGCATATTAGATCCTTGGGCAATGATAGTGAGCTTAAGCGTTGAAGAGGAGAATGGTGTCTCAGCCACCATTAACTTAATGCCAGTAACCTTAATTACTGGAACTCCAGGTTCAGGTAAATCTAGGTTAATTAACATACTTTGGAGCACATTCTCCAACATAGGTGGTAATGTTAAGGCTAAGATTAATTGGCTTGGTAAGGTTAGCATAATGGTTAGGGCTAGGATTAGTAATGAGATAGCCGGTAAGATCACTGGGCTAGAGCTAAAGGATACTGAGGCTCACTTAGAGTACATAATTGAGCATAATGGTAGATCACTTAGGCAGATTATTAAAACCAGGGACAAGACTTTACTGGTTACTGAGGCTGATGATTCAAGGTCCATGATTACTCATCCCATTGAAGCCCCTGTCACTGATGCATGGAACTTGGCTGGTGAAGACACCTTAAGGGTGCCTGAAGGGGAGGCGTCAGTGCTAATAAGTAGTAATGAGGAAGTTTTAGAATCATCTAGGGCTTTAATGAATCTAATTAGGAGTGAGTTATTGAACCATAAGGTTCACATGCTTGGCCCCTACTTCGAATATGAGAGTAAGGACCAGTCCTTAAGCCATGTTGAGAGCCTTGGGAAGAATGGGGAAGGGGCTATTAGAGCCTTAGCTGAGATTTTCATGAATCCTAAGTTTGATAGTGACGTTGGGTTACTTAGGAAAGCTATGGCTAAGCTTGGCTATAGATCCATCAGGGTTGGTTTATTCAATGGAAGTTTAACCTTGGGTTTTAGGGATAATAAAGGTATCTACAGGATTGGGGCTCAATTACCATGCCACCTTAGAACAATCCTAGCTGTCTCAACTCAGGTCATACTAATGAATAGGGGTGATATACTCCTAGTGGATAACCTGGATTACTGCATGAGCAATGAAACATGGGATGTCTTAATGAGTCTTCTGGCTGACTTAGCTAGGGATAAGTACATTATCGCTGAGGTTCATAATTATGAATTAGTTAGACGCATCAACTTAAGTAATGCAGTGTATTCTGTAGTGTCTACGTGAGGAAAGTTAAGCCTAGTTGAAACTCAGTTTAAACATAATAACATAGGTAATACACCAATAATTAAGTGCATTCCACTAAGGTGGTTTAATGGCTTAGTTAATCTCCCTTTACAGCTAAGACTAGGTAATTAACCCTACGTCCAATGTGCACCTCAGTAGTGAATATGACCTTTAGGTTCACTGATACTTCACCATCTAATTCACCCTTAGTGAATAAGTGGTAATATCTTTCAACAGGTTCCTTAAGGCCCCATGACCACTTAATAATCCTATCGCAATTAGCTTCACCACAACCCCACACAGTAGCTAAGAATACTCCATTATTCTTCAGTACCCTCTTAGCCTCAGTGTAGGCTAATTCCCTATCATCCCTATTTAAGTGGTGAAGCATTGCAATGGTCATGTAAAGATCCACTGATGATGATCTGAAGGGTAATAATCTAGCATCACAATTAACGTATTCAACCGCACCGCCTAATTCATCATGAAGGTTCTTAACCATGTTGTATGCCACGTCGCAAGCCACGTATGCTTTATGATGAATTACTGAGACTGCATAACGCGTATTAGAACCATTACCGCAGCCGGCATCGAGAACCACATCATATTGCCTAACCGGTAGTTTATCGAATACTGTTACCCATGGACTCCTCCTTGATTCCCTATAAACCCCTGCTATCTTCTCGTACGCCTCCTTTACCTCCCTCATTGAGCCATTCATAACTACTTAGATTAATCACCTTCCCGTACTTTAAAACATTAATCACGTTCATTAATATTAACCCAGCCACTATATGTTTACACACTTTACCATTAATCATGTTACGTTCACAAGTGCACTTAGCCCCATACTTACCCACTATGGTGTAGTAGTATTCGTTTCTTCTACTATCCGAGGAGAACCTCAACCTAACCCCAGTCACCTCCTCACCGTTATCAAATATCCTTATTATTTCTGCCCTTGTTGGCTTGTTTACCTCGCCCTCTAGTTGAAATTCCCTTGACTTAATGTTATCCGAGAGCCAGTAGTATACGTCAATTACCCAATTTAGGCTAACACCTAGTCTATTTGAAAGCTCAAGTAGGAATGCTCTCATCTTCTTTGCGTAATCTTCACTGGCGTTAATCTCCACCACTAATCACCTATCCTTTGGGGAATTATTAATACTTTTAGCGTTCTCCCTCCTAGCCATAGCCTTAACCGAGTACATTAGGTACTTCTTATACAGTTTCCTAGCTAAGGCCTTCTCAATAGGCTTACCCACGTCTTCAGCCTCAACTTCATTAACGGCCTCCTCCGCATCAACCATCACGTATATTCCGCATTTACTACACCCAATAACTATTACATCAAGCCTACTGAACATTACTAACCTACTCCCACAGTAGGGGCACTTGTACCTAAGTAGTACCACGACCCTGTACTCCCTGTTCTTTTAAAAGACTTATATGTAAAAATAAGGAATCAATAGTTACTTAGTTCATTCTCTAAACAATCCTCGATGCTGCATGGCATGGCGTTAACATTAACCAACCTAGGCAGGTAAAATATTGCCTTAGATGATGACGTTGCTACCCTCCTAATGCCTAATCCCTGAAGTATTGGTGACACCATGGGGCAAGTATCAGTGATTAAATATACATTAGCCTCCCTAAGCCTATTAATTAGTTCAGGGCTTAGTGAACTTTTAATGAACCTTGAGGTTGACACTATAAGCGGCTTCATGAGCTTCCTATATCCATGCCTCTCAAGAACCCTAACAATACTCATTACTTCCTCTAGGTTTGCATGAGGGCACCCTATGAATAATGCATCGTAGTCACTGGGTTGTTCATACCTTAACTCGGCTTCATCAATGATTATGAAATCAGGCTTATCAACCATCCCTAAGTACCTACGCCAATTCGGGTTAACACCCTTAATTACCGCAAGTGGGGTGGGTGAGTAGGTTGCATAGCTGGCTAAGAATGACTTAAGCAGTTGCTTATCCCAACCATCATAATCAATGAATGGTACTTCACCTTTTAATTTACCTGCAGTAACCCTCCCAAGTAACCCAGCCTTAACTGGAGTGAGCTTAGCATTAACCTTCACAATAACTTTAGGTATCCTGTTCTCCTCAACATAAAGCCCAAACCTAGGTACCTTACCGGCTATGGCCACTATTATTGTGAATGGCCCAGGAAGCTTCTCCGTATATGCATCATTAACCGAGTTAATGTAAGCTATTGCGTTTGATTCACCCCACGCATGTATTGAACCCGGCTGAGGCTTAATGAACTCGTAGGGGGAACAGGTTAACCATAGGCTAGCCCCCATTTTACTTAAGTAATCAACTATCTCCATCTGCTTCTTAACAAAACCCTCATTAACGGGTAAATTCAAGTTACCGTACTCCACCCCAGCTGGATTAACGGTAGTGAAGACCCTGAACCTAGCCCCACTGCTTGAAATGTCCCTTAGGAATTCTAGTCCAGCTTCACCAATTGTTAGGTAGCTAACGCCACTAACGTGCACCGTGTCAACGTCAAGTAGCCTATCGGCCTTTACAGCCTCACCAACCTTAATAACTGTTTCAAGGGCCTTAGCCAAGCACCCACCCTCCCTAAGTAACCTCTCATCTTCACTACTAACGTACACCCTACTAAGCCGGTTAAACCGCTTTAAAAACCCTCACCCACTGATCATCCTATGCTGCGGATTCCCGGGTTTATGCTTATAAACTAAGCTGACCTATACCCTATAGGTGGTCACTATTTGGGTAAGTCACTAAGCCAGTACAGGATAGACCTACCTCCAGATGAAATCCCAGACCACTGGTACAATATCCTCGCTGACCTTCCTGAGCCACTCCCACCTCCTCAGGATCCTGATAATGGAAGGAGACTCGAGTTGCTTAAGAGGGTCATACCCTCTGAGCCCCTTAGGCTTGAGTCCTCCACGGAGAGGTTCATTAAGATGCCTGAGGAGGTGCGTGAGAGGTATCTTCAAGTTGGTAGGCCAACACCATTGATTAGGGCCAGGAGGTTTGAGGAGTACTTGAATGCCCCAGTTAAAATATACCTTAAGATGGAGGGCTACACGTACACTGGAAGCCATAAGGTTAATTCAGCGTTAGCCTGGGTCTATTATGCTCTTAAGGATGGGGCGAACCTAGTGACTACTGAGACTGGAGCTGGGCAATGGGGTGCTGCAGTTGCCTTGGCGGCTGCATTATTTAAGGTCAAGGCCCACGTATTCATGGTTAGGGCAAGCTATAATGCTAAGCCACTTAGGAGGTTCCAAATGCAAATGTATGGTGCCGAGGTTCACGCAAGCCCAAGTGAATTAACGGAATTCGGGAGGAAGCTCCTCAGGGAGAATCCTAATCACCCAGGTAGCCTAGGTGTGGCTATAACTGAAGCAGCAGAGTACGCACTTAGTAATAATGGTAAGTACGTTGTGGGCAGCGTCATAAACACGGACATAATGTTTAAGACCATTGCCGGACTTGAAGCTAAAAAGCAACTTGAACTGATAGGTGAGGATCCGGATGTAATGATAGGGGTAGTGGGTGGTGGTAGCAATTGGGGTGGCGCATTTTACCCATTCATGGGTGATGAGCTTAGGAACGGGAAGGTTAGGCGGAGGTATATTGCGGTAGGCGCCTCTGAGGTGCCTAAGGTTACTAGGGGTGTTTATAAGTATGATGACCCAGACACCGGTAGGGTTCTACCACAGTTGAAGATGTACACTATAGGCTCAGACTTCATTCCACCGCCAATTTACGCTGGTGGACTTAGGTATCATGCGGTTGCCCCAACATTATCATACCTAATGAATAAGGGTTACGTGGAGGGAAGGGATTATGACCAGGACACCGTATTTAAGATGGCTCAAGTCTTTGCCCAGGTGGAGGGCTACATACCAGCTCCAGAGACTGCCCATACATTACCTATAATTAAGGAGATTGCTGATGAGGCTAAGAGAACTGGTGAAAGGAAGACAATACTGGTAAGCTTCAGTGGCCATGGTCTACTGGACTTGGGTAACTTCGCAGATGTACTAGGGTTCGGGAAGACCCAGTAGTAAAACTAGTCCCCTAGTCATGGTTTATTCCTCGATCATACCTAGTAATGTAAGGCATATTGGTTCTTACAGGTACTTAACGAAATGTTTAAAAGGCCCATAAAGTAATGCCCTTGACGCACCGCCCGCGTGGAACGCCGCAGATCCCGGGTTCAAATCCCGGCGGCCGCATCACTTTTCCTTTCCCGTCACCTAAACCACCGGTTAATCCTAAGGTACTTTATTATTCGAAAACTCATCACATTAAATAACCCCTACGTTATATTCCCTAACTAACAAGATTGTTAAAACATTTATTGGTTTAAAAATAACCAGCATAGGGTACTATGCCTATTATACAATTGAACACGTATAGGCTAATGAAGAGAATCAGGAGGGCGTTAAGGAGCTTAGTAATGTACGTCATATTAATGTTTATACTAGTGCTATTCCTTGGGGCATTAAGTATTTACCTAGTTGAACATGGCCATAATCCCAGCATTAGGAATTTCTTTGATGCTGTCTGGTTCGTCATGGAGACCATAACCACTGTGGGTTATGGAGATATTGTTCCTCAAACCACCATAGGTAAGGTTGTGGATATGGTTATAATGCCGGTTGGTATAGCTGTAATAAGCATATTAACCGCGTCAATAGCCACGTTATTAACTGAAAGAGCTATGGAGAGAGCAAGCGGTGTTAGACCGGTTAGTAGAGGGAATCACATAATTATTTTAGGTGAACCAGAGAGGGCGATTAATTTAATTAAGGCTTTAATTAAACTAATGGAGGATTCAGGTAAACTAATTGATATAGTCTACGTTAGTGACCTAGATAAGCCTCCTAACTTACCTAAGGATGTCGACTTCATTAGAGGTAACCCAACGCTTAAGGATACGTTAATTCGAGCTAAGGTTGATAAGGCAGCAGTATTAATAATCCTACCCCAGGGGGACTCCGATTCAGCCGATGCTAAAACACTTATGGAAGTTATAGTGGCTAGAAGCATTAATCCAAGCATTTACATAATAGCTGAGCTTCTTAATGAGAGTAATGCAGAATATGTACTCAAGGCTGGAGCTAATGAGACTATTGCCGTAGGTTCATTAACAACAGTTGCCATAGCGACTGAAGCCATTTATAAGGGATCATTAAAGGCAATAATGAGGCTCCTTAGGGGAAATAGTGAAATTTCAGTAATAAGTTCAAGTGAATATGCCGGGTTAAGCTTTAAGGATGCGCTAATTAAGGTAAGAGAACGAGAAGCAGGGATACTCATCGGTATCTTAAGGAATAATGAAGTATTAATAAATCCTAGTGATGAATTCGTCATAGAATCAAGCGATGAATTAATAGTAATTAAATCAGTTAAGGCACTTAAATAATCACTGCATCATAATGCGGCCATTATGGAGCTAAGTTCCTCCTTAACATAGGGAAGCACTTGAGCATAATGCGTATGGTAGGTATTAATTATTGAAGAAACCTTTTAAATATGCACTCCTGAACTTATAAGTATTATGAACATTAGATACTTAATTCTAGCCGCTGCGACTCTCATTGTATTAGTTATCTTCATTACTTTCATTAACATTAAGCACACTGAATTAACAAGAGGCAGGATCCTAATTTGGATTGAACCATGGATGCCTAACACAACGATACCTAGATGGGCCTTAGCTGGTATTGTCACGGTTTATTACTGTGGTACTGATGTGATGTGCCTTGAGACGCTGAATAATTCCCTGGCATTAATCAAGTATTACCTAAATATTAGCCAACCAGTCTTCATAGCGCTGTACCCAACTTACTGGACTTATAGAGGAAGGTTAAATAACCCAGTTTACTTCAACTACAGTTACTTAACTCACATTGTGAATTACCTGAAGGTAATTGACCCAAGTGGTAAGGGGTTAATGATAGGATTCAGTGAACAGTGGGGTTGCCTACAATCCCTCAACTGCGAAGCAGCATTAGTGAACACATACCACATGCTTGAGAGGGAATTCCCTGAGGCTGGGTTTTACTACTATGATTGCTGCATTGATGTCAATACAATGATTAATTTCGCTAAGGAGGCCAATGTAACTATACTGGGTTACGATATTTACTCCTACGTACATAAAGGGAACATGGTTTACGTTAATCCATCCTTATTAAGTAATCTTAGAATAGTGAAGCAACATGGGTTTACGTTAATCGTGGGAGAGATTGGGTTCAGAGTATGTGATGCGAATGCTTGGTATAATCCATCTCAGGCAAATCCTGGCATACTTATTAAGTACAACTGTACTGCTCCAGCGTTATACCTGGCTGAGGTACTTAACCAGGTAAGTGAATTGGAACCAGCCTACATAGGCATATGGGCTTGGGATGACTGCTGTGGATTTGGTGTAAGTCAGAATCCATTGATGATAAATGTACTAAGGGATTACGTGGAGAACACTACCTATTACCCATTAACCAGCTAGTTAATGCCACTGTCTTACTATGGTTTATGATGATAATTAAGCGGATTCATGATTAACATTGAGATAAACTTATAAGATACCTAAACCCCGAGTTTAGGCAAGGGCCCGTAGCTCAGCCAGGTTAGAGCGGCGGGCTTTTAAGGTGATAACCGAAGCAACCCGTAGGGCGTGGGTTCGAATCCCACCGGGCCCGTTACTTTTCCGCATTCTCACTAAACTCATTCATGCAAATGTTGATTACCATGCCTTACACAATTACTACACTTAGTGATAAATGATTAATCACAATGGCTGAGCCCTCAGTTAACGCTCCAAAGCAATAGTCTCTAATCTAAAATAGGATA
This sequence comes from Caldivirga sp., assembly GCF_023256255.1. Classification (NCBI taxonomy): domain Archaea; kingdom Thermoproteati; phylum Thermoproteota; class Thermoprotei; order Thermoproteales; family Thermoproteaceae; genus Caldivirga; species Caldivirga sp. The sequence goes on from NZ_JAGDXD010000068.1 coordinate 47,659, forward strand.
ATCGTATTTTAACAATACACCTTATGAAGTTAATGATATAGTTAGGCAAATTAGTTAAAAACTTATTTAAAAAGCTTAAAGATTTTTAACTAACTGGTATTAGTTCCTCCTCTGAAACCTCCTCTAAGTCTATATGCTTAGGTTCCTTTAATAGGATTGATATTAATGCTCCAGCAATCGCGGCTATTGCATATATTATTAAGATACCCTTAACCCCAATTATAGCTTGAAGTGTTGGAAAGAGCAGTGTGGCTATGGCGGCTCCTACCTTACCTGCTGCCGCAGAGATACCGTGACCAGTAGTTCTACGTGATGTTGGGTAAACCTCAGCTGGTATTACGAAGGTTGTGGTGTTTGGGCCGAAGTCTATGAAGAAGAATGTTAATGCATATATCGCTAGAGCATAGCTGGCTGGTATTATAAAGCCTAATATCTTCGTGCCCTGTGTTATCATTAAATTAGTCACAATTAAGTAGAGTGTAGCCATCATTGAGAAGCCCAAGATTTGTATAGTCTTCCTACCAAGCCTATCCATCAATGCTGCAGCTAAGAAGTAGCCTGGAAAACCCACTAGGAATGGTAAACCACTTGCTATAATCTCCTTAACAACCTGTTCCTGTACTGGTAAACTACTACTTATTGGTATGAATGTTGATACTATTGGGCCTGAGTATATTCCTGAACCGTAGTAGGCTATGTCCATTAGGAACC
>NZ_JAGDXD010000069.1 GCF_023256255.1 Caldivirga sp.
CACCCCGGCTGTTCAATAATCATTAACCGCATTTTAAAGCTTTTCTTTGTGGCTTACGGTTTTGTTTTGTTTTTTGGTTTTGGTTATTGTCTAGTTTAGTGCTTGGGTTGTTGCTTATCTGGCTTTGGTGTTTGAGACTTTTGGGTTTGTTAATTTTTGTATCTATGTGTACGGGGGACTCTATGGAATGCTCGGCTTACGATATGCTGGCTTCCGCGTAGGGCTTCTCTATTTACACCCAGTAAAGCTCTATGACAGCATTCCTAGGCAGGTAAGTTAAAACTTTCACTGAACTCTCTACTTACTCTCTCCATCAAACTTAGAAAGTTTTTAAAGTGCTCATGAATCGAATAGTTTAATGTCTTCTGCTCAAGCCAACAAGCTGAGGATCTGCTGGGGAATTAAGCGTGGCAGGAAGCTCGTGTGCAAGGAGCCCGTAACTGATGAGAAAGTCATTGAGGAGGTCAAGAGATTGATTGAGGAGCTGAAGAGAAGAATTGAGAGACATAAGGACAGGCTTGAGAATGCTACCTTCATTGACGAGTTGATTGTCTTATTGAAGCAATGGCTTAAGGAGCGCAAAAACGACAAGGGCAAGAAGGCCAAGGATGCTGGGAAAATCGTTAGGAAAATGATTAAATTATTAAAGAGACTCAGGAAGAAGTGGATCGAGACCTACTGGAAGCAATTCTTCGAACTCATGGACCTACTTGAGGAAGGCGCGGCTGATATAATAGTCATTGGCGGGAATGGTAATGGGAAATCGCTCGTAGCTCGCTTACGTAATGGGGATGTGGCTGTCGCGGTGGAAAGGGTTGCAACAAGTAATGGCGTCATAATAAACCTGGCGCTTAAGGACCTTAAGGGAGAAGACGTTAAGGTTTCTAACACGTTCAGCGACAGGGAAGCAATGGAGGACTGCCAGCACGGCTTTCACCTGACAGATGGAAGTACTGACTATGGATACCCAGCCATGGTCACAACACAGCCATGGCAAGTGGTCCTATGGTCACTCTGCTACCCTGGTAAGGTTCGCATGCGTATAGGCAGTATAAGCATAAATGAGGGTGATGTTTCAATCATATGGCGCTTAATCGCCAAGGACCATAGGGCGAGGAGTAAGGCAAAGATTGCCGAGGAGGTTGAGAAGCTCGACCTTAAAAGGCTTAAGGCATTCCTAGCATCGGCCGTTTTTGGCGATGGTGATGTTAACGTTAGTAAGAAGTACATAAGACTCATAATGGGTCTTAGCAAGTTCGAGTTGTGGCTTGATATATTAATGAGATTAATCAATGAGCTCGGCTTTATAATAAAATTAAGAGAGTATAAGGTTGAGGCCGAGATTTGGTCTAGCAAGGCTATTGGGTTAGCTAAGGATTGGCTTGGGATGCCCGAGATTAGGGAGTTGATTAAGTTGGGCGCCAGTTTACCCGACAGTAAGAAGCTCAGGGGAATAATAGAGCTTGCGTCAAAGGAGGTCAAGAAGTTGGGTGGATCATCGATTAATATCCCCGGAACAAATATAAGCATGACTGTGCGCATTAAGAGGAATTATAAGGTTGAGCTCAGGGCATGGAGAAGGGATGAGGGTAAGGTGTTGAGGTTAATTAAGGAGCTTAAGAGGACAGGCTATGAGTTAACGATATATGTTGATGGTAATGGTCGCGCAATCTCGATTACACATAATAAGGTTAAGAGTGATAAGCGTCTTAAGGAACCAGTCTGCGAATTACTTTATAGATGGCTAAATGAGGTGAGAGACGAAAAGAGGAAGGTAAAGATAGTCGCAACAATACAAAGCCTCGAATGCTTTGACAACACCTAACCGCCCAATCCCACGGGCTGGCAATTTTCCCTTTCTCTTCTAAATTAAAGAAAAGACAAGCGCTACTGAGACTTGAACACAGAAAATTGTCTCCGCATCCACAACCTAATGCAGTAACCTAATGCTTCGTCCAGGCTCGGCTACCCCGGCTATGCATATTGTTTAAATTGGTGTTTTTAATGCTTTTCTCCTGCTTCTCATTAGTTAGAATTCCAATGGGGCTGCTGATTGGTGGGTAACCGAGGTTTTGCATGGTTTTTACTTTGCCTGCCTTCTTCCTTAATCATCTCACGGACAATACTTTGCTTTGAGTAATGGCAACTATTAGACCCTCCATTAGAATTATTGCGTATGCTCATGGATTTTAATTTATCCTTACTGAGTCTGTAATTCTATATTATAATAATTATTTTTATCTATGATAATTCTAATGATTTTACCTATTTGGAAGAGTATATTGTTAATCTATAGAAAAGTTTATTAATGCATGCTTTTATTAGATCAAGTGAGTAAAATGTATTCACGAGGAGTTTTAATTGACAGATGAAAAATTCAGGGAAATAATACCAGTAGCCTTACTAGCGGCTACCCTTATACTCATGCTTAGCATTAGTAGTGCCTTAGCTTTAGGTCAAAGCTCATTTGAAGGTGGGGTATCTGCGCCGAAGGAGTACACTATAACCTTCACTGAATCTGGGCTTCCTCAGGGTACTCAATGGTCCATAACTCTTAACAATGAGGTTACTGAATCCTCCAGCGGTAACTCAATAGTCTTCTACGTCAATAATGGCACATATGAATTCAGTATTAGTTCAGTAAATGGTTACTCAGCCTCACCATCATCAGGTAGTGTGACAGTTAATGGTGAAAACGTGACAGTCCCGATATCGTTCACTGCCGTAACTCATTCAATAACGTTCACTGAAACCGGATTACCACAGGGCACTAGGTGGAGTGTTACATTAACAATCACTGTAACCTATAGGGGTGAATCGCAGACTAGCAGTACCACTGAAAGCTCCACAACTAATAAAATAGTGTTCAATAACCTAGTTAATTACCAATACGGCTTCACAATATCAAGTAATGGCTACTCAGCCTCACCCTCAAGTGGATCAGTGAGCGTGAGTAATAATAACCCAGTGGTGTCGATATCATTTAAGCCCATTAAATATGAAGTTTGGTTCATAGGTAACTCAGACGCGTGCTCATGGACAATCACGCTCATTAACGGTAGTGGGAAACTCTACGGTACACCAAAGCGGTTGGCTAATGGTTCATATGGCTTAAGCTTCACTTTAACTAATGGTAACTACTCCTGGGGCTTAATTCAAATGTACTCATCTAAGTTTTGTGGTTACGTTGATTTACCGAGGAGTGGGGTTGTTAGGGTTAATGATAGTGATGCTTCAGTTCACATAAGTGAAATCCCGGTTAACCACGTAGTCACCTTCATTGAGTTTGGCCTGCCTCAAGGAATGGAGTGGAGCGTAATGCTTAATGGCACAACCATAGACTATAACGCCTTTAACTCAAGTAATACAAATGAAGTAACATTCATGTTACCTGAAGGTACTTATAAGTATTGGGCCAGTGCAGGTAATGATTACTACGCCGTTAATGAAACCGGAGAAGTGTATGTTGGTGGCTCATTGAGTAATGGATATAGCCTATTCGAGACCTTTAACCTAGTCTTCAAGCATGCGGTAATGAACGTGTACTCTCAGTACTCTGGTTACTTCTTCACTAACTTTAATGAATTGAATAAGTTCTACGTTAATGCATCGTATAATGGCTTAATGCCGGTTAAGGTTAATGGAACCATGGGTACCTTAATCCTTGACTTCACTTACAATAAGACCATTGGTCTTTGGCAGGCTGCGGTAAATATGGGTGAACTACAGCCTGGTGTGCATGAACTAGTGACTTACATTACGTATAAGGCAGGCAGCAGCATGATTACGTTAACTAGGAATTACACTGTTACAGTGGTTCAGGTACCATCATTCGTAATCGCGTTAAGCGGTAAATACTCCTTTACGTTTCAGGATGCTGAAGTGACTAGTAGGGTGTCGTTTAAGAATCAGGGTAATTCACTATACGGTAATTCATTTGCAATAGGTTTAACAGTTAACGTTACGTGGAGCCCATTTGATGAGGATGTAAGTGCGGATTACGTTGGTGGTAATCTTAACCCAATGCCCATTGAATTCAATCTTGCTGTAACCTTAAGTTCAAGGGGTAGTATGATTATTAATGGTACACTCTCCCAAAGCCTAAACGGTAGTATAGCCTCTGTTAAGATTAATGAGAACCTAGCCGTATCAGTGTCAGGTAGCCTAGGCATTAATTACACTGATTGGACTATTAAACTCAATAATATTGATGTTGAGATTGCGGCATCAGTATCAGGTTCATACATAATACCCACTCCATGGGGTGTCGATGTTAATGTTGCTGGTTCAAGCATAAGCATAGGGTTCACAGTAACCTTAACAGTGGGAGCTAATGCTAACGTTAACGTATACTTAACCCCAACTAGTAATCCATCAAGTGAATTATTCAGTGGAATACCATTAACGGTCAGTGAAATTGAGGGTTCAGTGAATGTACCATTCACGGTAATTGCAGCATTGAGTGGCGAGTATGATGGCATCGGCTTCTCCGCCGGCTTAAGTGGTACAGTTACCGTGGGTATTGGGCTCCAGGCAGGTAACAACATAGTGAGGGGAGGCAACTTAACGGGTGTTGTTAACGTCTTTGGCACACTTAACTTAGTTTGCTTCAGTGAAACCTTCACATTTAACCTACTGGGACCTGGAGTCATATACCAATGGGGTAATCCAGATCCAGTAGCTAATACTAGGGGCACTTCAGTATCCCTACCATCAAGGCCGTCAAACATTTGCGGCTTCAAGCCTAAGCCAAACCCACAGAAAAGTGATGGTGGTGACCCAATTACCTGGGTTAATGGTTCAACACTCGGCCTATTGGTTAATGGGTTACCATTCGGCTATGGTTACTCAACAGCATCAATAGGTAACCTAACGTACGTTTACTACACCTACACCCAGGATGGGGTGGCTTGGATTAATGGATTAACGCTCAATAATACTATTGTTACGCAAGCCCCATTACCTAACCTACGCTCCCTTGGGGTTGCTTCACCATTTACCTATGTTACTAATGGTTCATTAATGATGCTGTGGGACTCAGTACCGGTTGCCTCAAACTATACATTAAGTAACTTAACTATACTGCTCCAGTACTCTAAATTGATTAATGGGACATGGGTTAAGCCAGTTAACGTAACGAACAGTGGCTTGGCATTATCGTATTCTACTGATGGTGACTACATCTACGTGATATGGAGTAGTAGCTTCAATTACTCTAGGACATTAATCCTAACCTACAGTATACGTAGCCTTAAGCCAGTGGCGAATTACTCAATACCAGGTTCATACATGATTTACGGGGCATGGCGTGGTGAAATCATTGTAAGGTTACTTAATGGTTCCCTAATACTCCTCAGGAATGGATCCATAATACTTTTAGCTAATGTAACCGACGCAGGCTTTAATAATGGTGAATTCTACGTACTCTTCACTAATGAGACACTTAAACTCACTGGTATTATTAACGCAACAATACAACTACCAAGTGGTATTGCATTAGTTTATCCGCTGGTTAATGATGGTAGATTAATTATTGCCGCAGCATCCGTTAATGCATTATTCACGTACCTATGGAATGGTTCACTAATAAAGCTTAGAAGCACCCCAGTAGAATTAGTGAACAGCCTTGAGGCTACTGCCAGTAGTGACTACCTGTATACGATAGCCTCAAACACCACTAAGTATTTTAATGAATCAAGCTTAATCACGTTAATCCAACCCTTGGAGACTGGTAAACCATTAATAGGCATCAATACTACTCAATCATCAGTGGGAATTAGCTGGGTTATTAATTCCCCAGGTTATTATAATGTTTCAAGTGTTACATTAAGCGAGTTCCTTAATGGATCCTTAATAATGAGGAGGAGCATCAGTTACAATGGATCATTAATAATACCAATTAATGATTCCGGGGTCTACACCTTCACTGTTATTGAGCACTCACCCCTTGGTTTAGGGATAAGTACTGATAATGCAACCTACCGTGAGGTTACTTTTAAGGCTAGTAATTTGCCTAGTGGTGAGGAGTGGGGTGTTGAATTAGATAATGTTACTAGGGTGAGTAATACAAGTGAGATCACGTTCCTACTACCCAGTGGGCTGTATGAATATTTTATCCAGTCACCAGTTAACTACACTGCAAGCCCAATTAGTGGATTCATTAACGCATCAGTGAACGTCATAGTTAACGTTAATTTAACTAATGAGGCTAAGGCATCAACCACAGTAACATCAGTAAGCACAGTCACTAACACTGCAGTAAGCATCACTACAGTTACCTCAACATCAGTAGCTACCTCAACACTAGTTACCACCTCAGTGAGCACTATGACGAGTACAGTAATTAGTACATTAACATTGGTGAGGCAGGCTATGGGTAATAAACAGTTTGCGGTGATCGCAGGATCGGTCATAGTAATCATTGTTATTGTAGTATTAGTACTAGTGCATAATAGGACTGATAGTATTAAAAATAATTAGATTTAAATATTGAAATAAAAGTCTTAAAATTAAGTATCATTACTTATCTTCAACTTAGATTAAATGTATCAACATACTATTCTGTAACCTTATTCACGCTCCAGTGCCGTATTGCCTTGGTTAAGGCATTAATGACTAGGTTCAATAACTTTAGTTGAGTTTAAGTACTCATTAACGCATGCCATAACCACCTTACTGTACCTCTCTACGAATGATTGACCCTTAAGCCTTAGGTTAGGTTCAGCTTGAGTTAAGGCATTCTTAACAACTCTAATTATCCTCTCAGCATCAAGCGTATTAGCGTACTTAGCCAATATAGGCTTAATGAGCTCACAGCCACCAGCACCCTCAAGAACATCCCTAAGTTCACTCAGCAGCTTTTCCTTGGCCGCCTCAACCTCAGTCCAGTGTATTAACCTTCCATTAACCTCAATGTACCCACTTGGCACTAGGCTAGGCATCCACACGTACCCACATTCCATGCACTTTAACTGGAATTGACCACCAGCTATTATTCCGATCCTCGTTGAGCCACATTTAGGGCATCTTAACCCTTCCCTATGCATCAGTTTTTAATCAAATTAAGGTTTATAAAACACTAGCTGATGCAGTAACTGGACCAGGCTAAGAGGGGTATGATCCCCCCTGTGAGGCCTGGGGACGAGCCGCGGGGCAGCTTTCCTCCTCATGATTAATCAATATTAGTGATCATTAAGTGAGTTAACTTATGGAGCTTAAGGCTAGGTTATTAGAATTGAGGATAATGCAACAGCGAGTAACCCTGAGGTTAACCCAAGTAGAACACCACCTATTACATCTGTTAAGTAATGCGCATTCAAATACACCCTAGATATGGTCACTAGTATTGCCTCGGTTAGGAGTATTGATGATGCAATCCTATTAAGGGTCATTAATGCGATTAGTGCTCCACTAAAGACCACTGCAGCGTGGCCACTGGGGTATGAGAATCCACTGGCGGCTAGTACTGGTTTACCATAACCCATTTCGTAGGGTCTTCGACGTTTCATGAGCAGTCTAGTTACTCCACCAATTATATAGGCTAGAATTATTGATAATGTTAACTCAGTGAAGGGAACCCATAGTCTCAATACTAGGAGCCCTAGGTCCACAAGACCCCATGTGTAGAATCTACCATACTTAGTCAATAATATTGCAATGTGATCCAGTGGTCTAGGTCTGTTAATGCTTGAAATTAATGAAGCCACCGTTGAGTCAACCTTGTTAACGGGTTTAAGGTGCACAATTAGCGTTACAGCCACGTAGGCTAATCCAGTTATTAATAATGAGTAGTACACGTTGAAGTCAACCTAGGGGAGTATATAGGTATTACCTTACGCATACCCATGAAGAGTGGGAGTTAATAGGTTAGTAAGGGTATTCACCTTCTGCCAGGCTTCCTTTCAGGCTTACCATGCGGCTTAGCCGCTGGCTTCCTGGGCGGTGGCTTAGCGTAAATTGTCTTAACCTCCTGAACCCTCCTCATGAACTCCTCCTTAAGCCTAGGTGCGATGAAGTTACCCGTGAAGACATCAGCCTTAGCCGCTATGGCTAATTTAGCCGCAAGAGCCCTAGCGATCTTACCCCTCTGCCACCTTGGCGCCCTGAATATGTCCGGGTACTGGAATATGACACCATGCTTCGGCGGCCTCCCCCTGCCTCTGAGTGCCCTGAATAGCGCCTTCTCGGCACCGAGGACTTGAATAGTTGATGCTGGCATTAAAGCCAGCTTCATTAGGCTACCGGCCAATGCAATTAACCTAGCTCCAAGTAGTGAACCAGCAAGTTCTCTAATATTGGGTGCAACGTCCTTCATTGCGTCATCAATGTACTCAGTCAAGTTTTCCCTAATTGTCTGCATGTCTAAGTAAAGCTTAGCTAAAGCCTTAATCTGCTGAAGATCCCACTCAACTATGGATGCTCCAACACTCTTAGCAGCTGCCTCAGCTATCCTACTAGCCCTCTCCTCACCAAGTTCAGGTAAGGCCTTAACTATGTTATCCTTAGTGTAATTAGACCTATCTCCAAGCTTATAAACGAGAGCTGCGTATTCATTATTATTCCTCGTTAAGTTCTCTAATTCAGGGAAATGTATACCATACCATTCCCTAAGCCTAGAGGCCACAAGGTTAGATACCTTATCTAAATCATCCACCGAATTTATGGCTTGAGCAATGAATAAGTCCCTCCTCTCAGCAGCCTGCTTCAGCTTTAGCCTAGTTTGAATAACTGAAATCTCGTGGACCCTCTTAATGTACTCAATGGGTTCAATACCATAAACCTCCTTAAGGTACTTACTCCAAAACTCCTCCCTAAACATCCTACCCACCTTAGTGGGTAATTCGGCCTTAATCTCAACACCCTTAATCACATTAGTTAGGTTCCTGGCTAACTCCTTATGCTCAACGTAAACTGTGGAAAAACCAGCTTTAGCTAGCCTATTTATGAAGTCCACTAACTCATCGGTAGGTTTACCAACCTCAATACTATTAAGCATGTTAGCGATCCTTTGAGCATCATAATTATACACTAGCTTATCCACCACTGAACCATCATCCCTAAGCGCAATGATGCCTAAGGCGTCCAGCATTAGGTATACTGTGGAACTCACATACACACTTAATTAAGGGCATTATTAAATATTATGCCTAGTAGGCAAGTCATGTTATCCTTACCCTTAACGTATTGAAGAGTTGATTCACCAGTAAGGATCATAGAGTTCATTATTCACTTAAAAGTGTAATTATGGTAGTGGTTCATGTAAGACGAGTAGAGTTATGGCTCATGTTCTCTACTTTCATTTTAATACGATACATATATAGTATTATAGTGTACTCACTATTTCTATCGCAATTATGCTTTACTAAGTGTAGTAGAATTAACCATAGTGGTAAATTTATTCCTTTAAATAAAACGTATTTCAGCATTGTTATTGGGAAATACTTAAAAACAAACATTGTGATGGCCATATTATGCTCAGTAATGATAAATGCCAAATCTTTAATGCAGAAAGAAGCCTAGAAGCCATTAGTGCAAACAAGATTAATGGAGGTGATGGATGTGACTGATGTTGGGTTAGCCCTAGTAGTGGTTGAGGTTCTAGTGGTAATATCGTCGTTAGCAGTCCTATTAACCAAGGATAACCTATACTCAGCCCTATACCTAGCCCTTGCATCTGGTTTATCCGCAACAGCTTTACTGTTAATGAATGGCGTGCTTCCCTTCGTGTTGATAGTTATGATTTATGTTGGTGCAACAATAACAATAACAATAATACTTGCCGCAACCTACAGGAGACCAGTAGCCTATACTGGTATTGAGGGTAAGTGGATTGGAGTTGCATTAGTTATAGTGATTTTATCACTAATAGCCTTAAAGTCTATTTACACAACTCCACTGCAACCTGTTAGCCTAAGTTCAGTGCAGCTGGCTCATGATGTATTAAGCAGTAGCATGGTCATGTTGCTTATACTCTTAGTATCGTTCTTATCCATAGTGATGGCTATAACAATAAGGTACTTGAAGGTGACCCAAGCATGATTGGTGAATCCCTATCACTAATAGTAACGGCAATCTTAATCCTATCAATAGGCTTAACGGTAGTTATTAACTCCAGGGATTTAATCAGGCTACTAATAGGGCTTGAGTTAATGTTTAATTCAATCTTCTTAACTGCAGTGGCCTTATATGTCTACCAGCCTTACTTGGCGTTCATAGTTGTTACGGTGAGTGTAATTACCTCAGCTGCTGAATTCATAGCATTAATAACAGCTATCTTAACGATAGATAGGATGAGGAAGAATATAGAGACAAGGAGTATTTTAGCTGGGGGTGATAAGTCATGATGGTTTACATGGATCCAGTACTCGTATTCTCATTATCACTCCCAATAGCAGCAGTGGTATTAACTGCAGTTCTGAATAAACGTGCGGCTCTCTATACGGCAGTAATATCATTCATACCGCTCATAGCATATTCACTGTACGGTATTTTCGCGAACCTTGATTACTTAGTTCCATTGGGTAGCTTACCGAACCCAATTGGCGGCATGTATCTTATTAATGATGGTTTAAGCAATTCATTTGGGTTCACAATAGCCTTAGTTACAGCTATGATATCTATTGTTTCAGAACCATACATGGAGCATAGGTTCCGTGCACTCGGCATTAAGGAGGAGTTCAACATATATTACCCATTATTCATATTGTGTGGTATATCAATGGAGTGGATAGTATACGCGTATAACCTGCTTCTCATGTATATAGGCCTTGAAGTGTCTTTAATCTCATCATTCCTCCTAATATACTTCTATGGTTATGATGGTTACGGTAGAACTAGACAGTGGATAGGCCTACTTTACTTCGTTTACACCCATGTGGCTAGTGTACTATTCCTAATTGGCGCAATTATGGTTGCATTAACTACCGGAACAATGAACCTAGCGGCCATAAAGTACGTGCCACCTATAGCTTGGGCCTTAATACTAATCGGTATGTTGATAAAATTACCAAGCTATGGCCCACATGTTTGGTTACCTTGGGCACACGGTATGCATCCTACACCGGTTGCGGCATTAATAATATCAGTGGTTGGCCTAGCCTCATACATATTGGCTAGGATATATTTAATATCCCCATACTTCATCATATCAATCAGAACACCGCTGCTTGCCTACGCCATAATAGGCGGCATATTAGTTAGCTTCGCAGTGTTTAGGCAGAGGCATAGTTACAAATGGTTGTTAGCTTACTCTACAGTAGCTAACATGGCTTACCTACTAGCTGGCTTAACATTAGGTACATACGGTATAGTGGGCTTAACGCTCCACTTCATTGCTCATCAGTTGGGTAAGGCAGTGCTCTTCATGACTGCTGGAGCGATTATTGCTCAATACGATGTTTTGGATATGTCTAAGATGGGTGGACTCCAGAACTACATACCATCCATAGGTGGCGCGGCATTACTTGGTTGGATGAGCCTAGCAGGCATATTCACGGTTGGGCTACTGGGCGAATTCTTCCTATTCCTAGGTCTAATAACAACGCTTGGCTTCAGCCTAAGCACACTATGGGCTTTTGTAGGTTTAGCATTCCTATTCCTATTAACTGGAACATATGGTTTCTGGGCTTTAAAGGAGGTCTTCTATGGACAACCAAGGTGGCCATATACTAAGACGAAGCCAAGTAACAAGCTTGTTGTACCACTATATGTGCTTGGGTTAACAAGCGTTATACTACTGTTTCCACCTATATCAACATCACTGATCCATGCGATATTAAGCTCAATAGGGGTGATAATGCATGTATGAGTCTATTCTCCCTACCTTAATAGCCTTAATGACACTAATACCCATATTGCTGGCTTCACCAATATCAATATACTGGTCTATTGAGCAGGATAACCGTAAGGCACGCCCACTGGAGTACTTAGCTGTTACTGGGCTTGGCATAGCAGCCTTGGTGTCAACATATATAGCGGTTGCTTACCCGATGAGGACTATCATTTACTCATACCCATGGATATCAGTACCAAGTGTCTTCACGATATATGTATCATTCATTGTTGACTTCCTAAGTAGGTACATGGGTTTATTAACGGCTTGGCTCGCCTTCATAATAGGGGTATATAGTCTTGAGTATATGGCAAATGACTATAGGTTAGGTTGGTTCTGGTTCTTCTATAATACCTTTGCAGCATCGATGCTACTGCTTGTGTACTCCAATAACCTACTCCTAATGTTCATAGGGTGGGAAGGATTAGGCTTAAGTTCATGGGCCTTAATAGGCAATTGGTTCAGGGATGATGATGAAACATCCTTCGTTGGTAAATTAGGCGATACTGTTCTAGGTAAGCCAGCGTGGACTACTCCATCCTACGCTGCCTATAGGGCTATAGTTACAATAAGGTTCGGTGACATGCCTATGCTAGGTGCCTTAGCTGCAATAGGGATATTTGGAGGAAGTCTCGACTTCAACACGATAAACTGGAGTCACTTAACAAGTGTATTAGGTACTGTTGGAACCGCCATAGTGCTTATTGCCTTCCTACTGGGTCCGTTCACTAAAAGTGCTCAATTCCCATTCAATGACTGGCTTCTAACAGCCATGACTGGTCCAACCAGTGTTTCAGCGTTACTCCACTCAGCCACCATGGTTGCGGCAGGTGTGTACGTTTTCATGAGGCTTACACTGTCCCTTTATGGGGCAGGAGCATTAGCATCAACTGGAGTATTGGTAACATACCTAGTTGTTATTTATGTCGGCTTATTAACAGCCTTACTTGGATCATTATTCGCCTTAGCCATCGATGAGAGGAAGGTTATCTTAGCTGGTTCAACCATGGCATCATTAGGGTTAATGATGGGTATAACAGCTGTTACACCATACTTAAACAGCGTAGTAACCATTGGTGAATATGTTCTTCCTGCAGCTGTCCTAGTGGCTTTCCTATACCTAATAATACATGCATTATCTAAGGCTACACTATTTCTCGTCAGTGGCCACTTAATTCATGAAACTGGCACTAGGTTTAACGTTGGCGACCTTGAGTTAGCTAAGAGAATGAAACTTGCCTTCTACTCAACAATAGCCGCAGCAATAACCCTAGGAGGGGTTCCACCATTAGCTGGTTACTGGGTTCACGCCGCAATGGATGACTTAGTCTCCAGCATCAGTCAAACAGTAGGATGGGGATCATATGCACTACTGATACTCACAAGCATAGCTTACGTGGCATTCCTAGCCAGGTTCACTTCACTAAACTTCATTAAGGGAGGTAGTGTGAAGCATAGTGAGGCTGAGCATGGTGGATTAATTATGGCCACCTCGTATGCTTTAACCGCCACTGTTGCCTTAGCCACAGTGGCCATACCATTCACATTGCATGTACCATCAGTATTAATTGAACCAGGCTACGACGTTTACGTTGTCAGCATTGGTGTGTTCCTTTGGGTCATCTTCGTAATTGCCTTAATGAAGCCAAGGGCACAGTCACTAAGTAGCTTAACAACAATCTTCGAACGTAGGTATTATCTGCAAGCATTCATGGATGTTGTGTTAGCTGGCTTTGGGAAAGTGCTGATAGAGTTCGCCTACCTAATAAGTCATGGGATTGATGTATTATTCAATACCCTAATACCATCCTTATTCACAAGTTTCTCCAGAGTGATTAGAAGGGTTCAAGTGGGTTTACTGAACCAGTACATTAAGTATATTTACTTGGCAACAGTGGTAATGTTAATAATAGTGCTGATACTGGTGATGGTGTATGGTTGAGTACATTGAGGTAATAGTTTCATCAGTAATAGGAACAATACTAGCCACTGCCGCACTACTGGCAGTTAAGAAGGAGGAGTACGCTTGGATACCCGCCATAATACTCCTACTACCTGACCTGTGGGTTAACGTTAACTACGTAGTCTACCCAGTACTCGTAGACATTGTGATAGTGGGTAACATATTGTCACTTAAGACTCTTAGCAATAGGCCGTATAGGGGTCTTGACTATGCCTTAATGACCGTAATAGGGTTGGTGAGTTCATATGCCCTTTACGTGCCGATAGGGTCAAGCGCCGTGGCTATTGCCTCGTACTTCGGTTTCCTACTGGGCTTATTCATGATTATAAGCGTTGCCTCATACTTCATAATACAGATTGGTTCTAAGCCGGAAAACATGGATGCGGCTGTTAAGGCAATAGTGGCCTTCGTTATAGCGACTGTACTCTTCTTCACTGGTTCAGTGGTACTGCTTTCATCATACTTCATTGGCTCATCCCCACCACTATTCATGCTTGGCTACACCCTAGCCTTACTCGGAATAATGCTTGAGGTAGGTGCAGCACCAATGCATATTTGGGTACCGGATGTATTCACTGCAGGTGACCCAATTCCAGTATCTATACTAGCCTCAACAATTAAGATAATGCCTATTATAGTCCTAGTTAAGTTAATGTACCCAATCCTAACAAGCCTAGGAGGTTTCTACGTAAGTTACGCCTTCTGGTTAACTGCAGTAATGTCAGCCTTAAGTATGCTGATTGGGAACGTAGGTGCATTAACGTCTAAGGAGGCTTCAAGGGTCTTAGCCTACTCCAGCGTAGCTAACATGGGTTACATACTAGCCGCTGTAGCAGTCCTAATTAATGCACCGGCAATAGCTCCTCAGTCAAGCCAAGTCCTCATCTACGCATTAGCTGGGTTAATAACTCAACTGGTTGTTAATGCGGCAGGTAAGATAGGCTTCTTCACAATAATTAAGGGTGACTATAAGGGTAGTGTTTATAGTTACCTCCTTGGACTCTCATTCATAGGTACGCCACCTCTCCTTGGGTTCTGGAGTAAATTATTCATAATAATATCACTCATCTACCTAGGGCCAATGGGGCTCTGGTTAGCCGTATTCCTAGTGATTAACTCAGTAATATCAGTACCCTACTACGTTAGGTTATCAAGGGACTTAAGCGTTAAGGCCCCGTCTGGAATGGTACTCTACACTGTAGCACTAATGACAGCCATCATGCTGCTTGGCGTTATAATACCAATACCAGCTTTAATAGTTTCATCATCAAAGGGACTCTTAAACTACCTAAGCCTACAGCCTTAGGCGCCTCGCGTTTAAAAGAGGGCGTTAATTTTTAAAAAGCCCACATTTAACAGTTCCTGATAGTTAATGGGTAAGAAGATACTGGTGCAGAGAGCCGGCAGAGGTGGTTCCCAGTTCAAGTCACCTAGCTGGAGGAGGGTTGCGCCACTTAGGTATGTTCAATTCAGTGAGGAGCAGTTAAAGGCAACAATTAGGGGGATTATTAAGGAACTCCTCCACATCACTGGCTTAAACGCCCCAGCAATGCGCATTGTTCTCGAGAATGGTGAGGAAATGTACCTACCGGCTGTTGAGGGTGTTTACGTAGGTAAGATTATTGAATTTGGGCCGGATGCTAGGGTGGAGCCAGGTAATGTTATGCCAATTGGTAAAATACCTGAAGGCACTATGGTTTGTAATATTGAGAAGAGCGTTGGTGATGGTGGGAGGTACGCAAGGTCCAGTGGAACCTACGGTGTAGTTATGATTCACAGGGACTCAACAACACTGGTTCAATTACCCAGTGGAAAGATGGTTGAGGTTGATTCAAGGGCTAGGGCAACAATAGGCATAGTTGCTGGTGGGGGGAGGGTTGAGAAGCCCTTCGTTAAGGCGGGTAGCAAGTACCATAGGGCTAGGACTAAGGCTTGGAAGTACCCGAAGGTTCGTGGTAAGGCAATGAGCGCCTATGCTCATCCGCATGGTGGTGGTAGTCACCAGCAGGGTGGTACGCCAGTTAAGAAGAATGCACCACCTGGACAGAAGGTTGGCTTCTACGGATCCAAGTGCACTGGGCGTGGTTGCGTTAGGTGGAGGGCTCAGCAGGCTAAGACACAGCAGAGGCAGCAGGCTTAATGGGCTTCAGTGTACTTACTCAATGTGCTTAACGTGCTTTTAATTAATTCGCCTAATAATTCACCCCTACTTCTGAACCTCCTCCTATAGTCCTGGAAAATTAACTGCACGTAATTGGGCGTTATGGTTACTTTAACATCCTTGAATACGTCGAAGTACACGTTAAACTTAACAGTATCCTCACCCGCCTGGAATGGTCCCGAGAAGGTGTAGAAGTTGGAGCCAGTAACCCTGATTATTAGGCTAGTTACCTTATCCCAGTGCTCAACAAGCTTCTTAGCCTCATCAATGTTCATAACCCCTAAGGAACCCTTAACTGCAATTAACCCACTGTAACTCTTACCAATCATCATTGCTGATATGAGGACTCCATTAATGTTGAAGTCCACGCTTCTAAACCTCCTGCTCCTAGTTAAGGTGATTACACCGTTAATCATTAACTTACCTAAACCTCAGATTATTAATTAAGCTTCCCTTAATTAACGGATCCTCAGTGTACTTAACGCATACCTATACGTTAGGCTCCATGGGGCTGGACTCCCAATGTAATGATCAAGGAATCCCCTCTCAGGCTCCGGCTTACCTGTCCTGCCATCTATCCTTGATGGTTGATTCCAAGTTAAGCCTTGTCTAACTAAGTTACTCCACTCCTTCTCAGCAATCTTCAACCACCCATCTACCCCAAGTTCCCTAGCAACACCCATCATTGAGAAAACTAGCCTAGGCCAGGATGAGTACGTTTGTGGACTATAACCTATAATGCCCTTATCCTCATCAACTAGATTCGGCGTAGTATATGGTGATGCTGAGCCATTAACCCTAATTATAGTCTCCATAGCCCTCTTAACCTTATCCTCATCAGTCACGTGGCCTAGGTCAAGCAGCATACTCCACCACTCACCCCAAATCTGGGCTAGGAATGATGCCTTACCGAAGTCTGGCTCATCCCAAGCCTTAAACCTATCACCAAGCCAAAGCCTATTGTACACACCCCTAGCCCTACTAAGCGTATCCTCAATCCTCTTTAAAGTTGAGCCATCATTCATTAACCTAGCCACCTCACGCATAGCCATTAAGGCAGCTAACCAGGTACTGACAGTGTAACTATCAACACCCTTAACAGACATGGCGTCGAAGGCTGTATCACCATCACCACTTAACTCCGGTACACCATCACCATCCTTATCCTGGCTTAGGACCCATTCAAAGGCCTTAACCAACTTAGGGTAAACCTCCCTAATGAAATCAGCATCATTACTCCTCTTAAAGTACCTATACACTAGGAGTATGTATGTTGTGTTTAAGTCCTTCCACCTAGGTGGCGCTGTGGTACCGTCCTCAACGTGATTCAGGCTATATATGCCTAGACTGTGAGGCACATAGCCATCATCCCTAATTGCATTAGTTAATTGTTTTAGGAATGATTTTTCGAGCTCCGGGAACATTAGGACTATTGGTAGTGAGCCTGTCTCATAGCATGCACCAGCTATTGTACCGTGGCATGGGCAATTCTCAACACCCTCAAGGATGCTGAATCTACCATCCTTAGTTAACCAAGTGCTCGTAGTCAATATATACGTACTGTTTATTATAGCGTCCTTAAGCCAATCGGGCAGTGATGGGTCAATCAACCTACCCTGCCAGTCAAGTGTGCTTGACCTAAGCCTATCGAAACTAGAGAGGAAATACTCAGCAACCTCCCTTGAATCCTTGAAGAAGTTCTCGTAGTAGTGATCATAATTGTATAGGTGCCACTTACCGTTAAAGAACCATGAAATGATGAACCTAGCCTCATCACCATCAGGAACCTCCACTGCAACTAAGCCAGCTGGGTCATCCCAGAGACCAATAACTTCATGAGGTTCCTCACCCCTTGGCATGCCACCAGCATCAATTGTCACCCATGGTTCAAGATTCTCGAAAGCCCCCTTCCAGGTCCTAGCCTTAAGGGCATGCTCAGGCTTGGCATTAATGTTATATTGAGTAATGGTGAATTTAGGCTTACTGGTAATTAGGGCCATATCACCCTTAGCTGGATCATTATCAGGAGCCTTAGTGTTGGTGAATAATACACCACCATTAATGCTCCTATTAATTCTACCAATTGGATTACTGCCAACCACATTGGGCACTGATACTACAACTAAGGCATCCGAACCCTTAACCCTCACAGTGAACCCCACTGCTGGTAATGAGGAATCCTTAATATTGCCTGGTATTATTGGTGTGAATGCCTCAACCTCAACATCAACACCATTCCTACTAGCCCTAAGCCAAGCAAAGGGCCAACGACCCTCAAAATCAAGGACCACACCCCTACCCTCAAAACCTATCACGTTAACAGTACTCTGCATGAAGAATCCAGGACTATTCTTAGGCTTAACGAATACATGGAATCCTCTCAACTCCCTAATGGGAAAACCCCAGTTATTGGCAAACCTAGCGTTAACCAACCTACCCCTATTATCCAACTCCACACCCCCACTCCCAACACCACCAAGAGGCAAACCACCAAGCAAAATATCACCCGAGGAGTACTTAACCATAAGATAGCTAACGCTTAGACTGTATAAGCATTACCGTTACAAATAGAATACACTGCAGTATACAAAAAAGCAAATAAACCATGTTAATTAATTACATATGAAGCTTAATAAATACTAAGAATTCTAATAATTAAGTAAAGATAAGTAATTAATTAAATAAAGTATAAATATCGTAATAAAACTTATAAATTAAGGTGCATAATATGATTGTATGCACATAAAAATACAAATCTCTAGGGAAATTCAAGTTTCGGTAGTTGTGGTATCTGTAATGTTGATCCTGCTATCCATAAGTGTCTTAGCTGGTGCGTCTAATAATGTGCAGTCAACCTTCAAGACTGCATACTTTAGCTGGTTCTGGAATCCAGCAGCCAGAATGTGGAATCCTTATACGCCACAAAACTATTTAGGATGGCCCATATTTACGTATATGCCGTTAGCAGATTACAGTGATCCTACTGGTCAGTGGTGGCCTGTTTTGGCTGAGAATTGGACTTTGATTCCTGATAATC
>NZ_JAGDXD010000070.1:0-1396 GCF_023256255.1 Caldivirga sp.
CCGCATGTTGAGGCGTACTGGTAGTAGTTCGTGTAATTAATAATCATGCCGATCGGCCATGTGTACACTGAGTTACTGCCTGGATTGTATGCATTAATGCCTAGGAACGTAATGTAGAAGTTGTAGCTAGAGGATGAGTATTGGACACCCGCCTCAGTATTCACGTAGAATGTGCTTGAGGATGCTGGCGGTGGCACATAGTAGCCAGTGAATGTTGTGGCAATGCTAACCAAAGCCGTCAACCCAATTTCAGTCAATTCAGAGTCACCGGCAATGTAAGCTATGCCGGCTGGGTTAGGATTATAGAATGATGCAACATTACTAAACTCATAGAGTAGTACGTTTCCTAGTGTTGATGAGTAGCTTATTCCACATGGGTTCGAAAACCCACTTATCGATGCGTATAGGCCGGGTGTCTTGACTAGGCTTACGCCGTATTTGAATACTCCATTGAACATTGCCTCAATAGGCCCATTACCCATGTCAACACCTGGGAATACGTACAGTGTATTGCTACCGCTCGGTAGTGTGCTACTGTTGAATCCGATTATGTATGTTCCATTGGCCCAACCGCAGATGGTTTGGGCACTGCAGTAGAGCTTCCATGAAACGTAAGCAACGTAACCATCAAAGTAAAGGTACACGAAACCAGGACCATTAACATTAAAAACTGCCTCATTAGATTCCGATATTGATTCCGTGTATGTTCCTAATGGTAGTGATGGATCAAATAATACACCTACCCCAGTGAGGCCGTTGGCTAGTTGAATGTTCATGTTTTGGTTGAATTGGAATACTGGGCCAATCAACTCAACCCCACTAGAGCCAGTGCTGTAGGTTATGTTTAATACCCCATAGCCCCCTGAGCCTGATTCAGCATAGCCCTGAACACTACTGAATCCAACACTTATGATTCCCGAGTATAATTCCGTGTCCTCACTCCATCCTATGAAGAATTGCGGTATTGGTCCTTGGAATAGTTGGCAATCAGCCAAGTACCATTGCCCACTTGGATTACTGCCCTCAACCTCATACAATGCTGATCCATTGCATGAGCCAAGGTACCCGTAGCCGTATGGGTCACTTGAATTAACGGTAATTGGCGGATTGGAGTCAGCGTTAATCGGCACTGCCTTAACCCTACTGAAGTCCACTGTGGCAACTATTGTTACTGGCTTATGCCCAATAACCCATTCTGGATTATAGGGTACTGCCATGAATACTGCATACACCCTCGAACCCTCAATGTGCGTTAGGGCTATGATTAGGCTTGGCCAAGCAACACCACCATACTCACTAAGCCAAGAACCAGCAACACCAACAATACCACTCAAGTTAACGGCAATTGCGCCGAAGCCTCTGAAGTAGCCTACGGTGGCTATGCTCCTTGGCTTAA
>NZ_JAGDXD010000070.1:1406-3244 GCF_023256255.1 Caldivirga sp.
CAAACAAAACACAAGAAACATATAAGTTTTCCTCCATCACTTAGAAACAAGCATTACTGTTAAGGTTATTCTTAAGCATGGTGTTGATACAAATATTGAGGATAATGTATGGTGTTCGCGTTAAATGCATAGGACCTAGTCTAAAGACTCAGAAATACTTATTAATCTGGATTCAGCATAGATTCTGGGTGTCACCGTGTGAGTAGGCTTATTAGGGTTAGCAGGAAGAATACTATCTATATACCTAAGGAGATTGCTGAAAAAGTGGGAATAACTGAGGGAACATACTTGGAGATAAGGGTTGAAGGAGGCAGGCTAATTATGATACCTATACGTGATCCCTTCTGGCTAGCCCTTAAAGGCCCTAAATTTGCTGAATCAACCGTAGAGGAGGTTGAAAAAATTAGCGAGGAGGAGCAGAGTAGATATGGAAATTCTCCTTGATACAGCATTCCTACTACCTATCGTAGGGGTTAGGGTAAGGGAGGTTGAGGAGATTATGGAGAAGTTATGGATTAAATATAGGAGGGGTGAGGTTAAGGTATATTACACGGATTTAAATATGCTTGAGATTGCTTGGAAATTGAGTAAAACCAGCTACAACCCACTTATAAGGGAGGGTTTATTAAGCATTGAAAGGAATTTCACTAAAACACCTTTAAGACACTCATCACTGCTTAAGGCATTGGAGCTTAAAAGGAAGGGCTTCAACGATTTAATAGACCTACTGCTCTACACCACTGCTCAGGACAATGATTTAATGTTCTTAACATTAGATAGGGCACTTGTCAACTTCCTAAGGAGCATAGGAGAAAACGTAGACATCGTATTGACGTCGATTTAATTCCACTATTTCGTCTTAAATTTCCCTACGCCATGAACATTGCCGATTCCTGCGAGATTCATTTAAGCCATATGGCGGTTCCCAACGCCTTCAATATAGCACCAATATTACTTAATACGCATGCCAATGCCTTAAACCAAGTCCCTACACTTAATAAGAGTGTAGGAATAAACAGGTGGCCACAGGCGGTATTATACCTTGAATAGCCGTATGCGCACCCATAGCGCCTACGTGGTAAGATCCTTAGTAAGCCTCCTACCTATGGTTACATTTTAAAACAGCCAATCCCCTAACCCTATGGGCTGTAGCCCTCCAACACCCTCAATACCCAGTGAGTAGGCTCACTAACCATAGTATTGGGCTTACTGGCGAGTACAGTACACCTGCAGTAAGGCTTACTACGAATACAACCCTCCCACTCACTCCATGATTAATTTAAGCAAGTTAATTAGGAGAGCATAAAGCCTCGCCTTTTAGGGTGGGGATCCTGCTAATGACTGCTGGTGGTGATGGAGCAATGGGTTGAAGACCCAGTCCATAGCCCACCACTGGACGAGTAGAGCAAGGTGGCTCTTAGCCACCAGCAATGATGCAATGAGAATGAAGGTGATTGTTGTTTATTGTTTGTACTTAATCATCTTCCCCAACCTCAGTTATCCATGTTGGTGACTCCTCAAGACCATTCATACTAACCACTCATCCCAATTATCCTTTAAGTATATCCAATGGTGTGCAAAGTTTTACTTACTGCATTTTACCATTAGGTTTCTGAATTATTCCTACTTACATTTATTCGTAATTAATATCGATTAGTATCATTAGTTAATTATTCATTACTTTACTTCCTCATTTTACTTAGCCTGTAGCTTATTATTTATTGTCTTTTATCTAACCTAATTATAATTATAGGCCTAATTCCCCATCTTCGAAGGTGCAATATGGGTTTTATGGTGCCAGTCCCGGTTTCGAAGAAGCACCCACCAAAAACCCACGA
>NZ_JAGDXD010000071.1 GCF_023256255.1 Caldivirga sp.
AGGCGGTGACATAGGCGTGTACACTAACTTAGCCATCCTTCTTCATCAATACCAGTATAATGGACCTGATAAGTCAGGGATATTAAGCCAGTATTGGGATGATGAATCCGCTAAAGTTGACATTATCCAGCTACTGGATGTAATGAATAAGATACTGCGTGAGAGAGGTCTTTAAGGCAAAATAACTAGCAGCGTAATACTAACCTTAATCAAGGGTCATTAAGGCTAATGAACATATCGTATAACGCTTACACTAGTTCAGCACTTAACTGTACATGAATCGTTAACTTAACAAATACTGCCATAAATTTACATAATGCCCAATATAATGTGCTTAATGAATCGGCTATCTTCAACCACTACTTAAACTACTTAAACCTAGTTATGGTGATGCAGAGTATTGAAACTATGATTGAAAGAAAGGTTAGCATTCTCAATAACTGGTATACCGAATAGCCATATGTAGCTTTTATCGGGTTTGGCTAAGATAATCCTTAGTTTCATTAAGTTTTCCCTCAATCATCGTGATTCTTCCCCTATACTTTCCTCAGGGTCATTTAAGCGTAAAGCGTTTGATGGAAGCTCAACAACATTGATATACATTAGGTAGCTATGGCATGGTAATGTAAATCTTCTATGAGGGCTATGATGCGTTGTGCAGTAATCTTAAAAAGGAGGATAAATAATCGTGGAATGTAGGGGCCGTAGTCTAGCCTGGTTAGGACACGTGGGTTTAGCCACGCCTAAGGCACGGCTCGGGCCCGTGTGATCCCGGGTTCAAATCCCGGCGGCCCCACCAATTTACATTCACATAGGTATTAAGGAATAAAGGTATAGTCTCCTAAGTCAAGAATACTGTTTCATAAGTACTCTTACTTCCATGGCTTCCTTCTAAATGAACCAGCATTGACTTAAAGTATCTTAATTAAATGAAGGTATAAAAGTGCAATATGCATTACCTTGGTAAATAGTCGAACATGTCTCCACTAAGCATTGCAAAAAGTAATTAAAGTACATGAGAAACCATTAATATGATGAAGAAGATTAAGCTAAGCTTCGCTAATCTAACAGTTGAATTCACTGATAGGAATTTGGCACTGAGGCGTATTGAGGAATGGGCGGAGAAAAGCACATTCCCTGTCCAGGTAATCTATGGACCAGAGGGTTGCGGTAAAACTGCTTGGCTTAAACAATCTATTGAGCTCCTTAAGGAACTGGGATTCAATGTTATTTACATTAATCCTCTCAATAAGGAGGTTATTACAGAATTCGGTATTACGAACCTAAGGGATAGGTTCCTCACTTTAGTTAGGGACGCCATTGCTCAAAATGCCCTTGGTAGGCTTGCTTGGTTAGCCTTTGATATAGCTAAGGAGTTGATTAAGGAAACTAAAAGTAAAGTAGCAGTGATCACCGATGATGCGTTCCAAATAATAGGCATTAGGAATGCGGCAATATATGTGAAAGCTTTACTTAATTTAATCGAGTACCCACCGGAAATGTATGAAAGAATAATTACGATAACCGCTACCAGCGAGGGTGTAAGTCTACGGGAAATAGGTAGGCATGAGTGGGCTGATTTAAGGCCAATGTGGAATATGCCTAAGGAAGGCTTCAGGCAACTCTATGAGCAAATACCTGGCGATAAACTGGACCTCCTCGAAACCTGGAGGTTAACGGGTGGTAACCCGAGAATGCTTGAGAATCTCTATAAAGTGAATTGGAACATAGACGTTGTAATAGAGGATATTATCAGGAGGAAGAACATAACACCTCAATTTATTGCCAGGTGGCGTAATTGGCTTGAGGAGGCGATTAAAGACCCAGACACACTATGGAGTCCTAACGCTCCAGAGGAGTTGATCAATGAGTTAATTGAAAAGAACCTGATACTATACTTCCTGCCAGAGAGGAAACCATGGTTCTGGATAGATCAACCACCATTAGAAAAAGACCCAGAACTCGGTATTGGAAGGTACGTAGCCTGGCAAACACCACTCCATAGGGAAGCAATCAGGAAAGCATTAGGGAAGTAGGCAAGAGCCTCAACACTAATCATGGATGACCCCTTCCTTGCCTTGAAGAGCGAGCCTTTAATTACCCTAAGTAAGATTATTGGGAATATGGTTTAAAGGCTAAAATACCGTTTGCCGATATATTACGTTAGTTGTTCTAAAATTAAGAGACCCATAAAGCTAATACCGTTAATTCCTTGGTTAATTCATTGCATTAATGCTTCCAGTTCCTTAAAACATTATTTACCTGATACCTCCTCATAAGTTTCCTTCATCATGTTCCTGATTTTACCTAGGTTATGGTTCTCCATAAGTCTTTGAAGCTGCAGACTTGCTCTGGCTTCATACTCCCTCTTATTCAGGTACCTTAATGTGCTTTCAACTAGGCAGTTTAAGTCGCCTAGAGGACATACCACACCTCCATTAACCTTAACAAATTCCCCAAGCCCCTCAACATCAGTGGCTACCACAATAGTCTTATTAGCCATCGCATCCATGGCCGCTAATCCATATGCCTCATGCCTAGATGGGGCTAAGGCAATTATGGATTCTGCAAGTATTTTAAGGACCTTGGGTCTAGGTAAGTAGACGTAGTGCTCATCAATGAACCTTGGTTTACCATAGGGTATTTGACCAATGTATATTGTCTTAACCGAGGAATCAATGGACTTAACCACAGCCATGGTCTTTAAGGCTAAGTCACCACCCTTCCTATAGTAATCATAACCCACGAAGACTATGGCCTTAATCTTAGCGGCCTTAACCTTAAATAATGATTCAATGTAGGGTAATGGAATTACCTTCACCTGCTCATCATTGAAGCCATCCCTCAATAACCCATCCCTAGCCCACCTACTCCAGGTAATTATTACTGAATCCTTATACAGTGCCCTTACTGGTGTTTTAACAGGAGTCATGTTCAAGTATCCTGTGAAGAATTGACCTGGGGATTGATCAGTCTCAAGAATTAGCTTAGTTCCCGGCCTAATATACCAGAAGAAGGCATGCACTACATCGTTTAGTTTCCTTAAATTATCATGAAGCACCTTAATAACCAGTCTAAACCCAGATAACGCATCAAGGCTCATGGACCTGGATTCAACTACTGATGACACATCACCAGTAACCTCTATTTCAAAGTCATTGTAAGGTAAGGAGAATAACCTAAGCATGGGGCCAAGTCTCCTAATGAATCCATTAGAATCAATTGGCGCTAATACTGTTACCTTAGTCACAAATTACCCTAGTGGAGGGGTTGTTTAAAAGACACCTAACCTGTAGAGCATGTATATACCCACCAGCACTATTATGATTCCATAAGCCACCCTAAGCGCATTCTTAGGGGCCTTAACCGCTATGCTTGTCCCAGCATAACCACCGGCAATACCCCCAAGCACGTATAATGCAGCAACAAGTACCAGTACTTCCCCGTAGGCCCAATACTCCGCCCCACTGGCGACACCAAAGGTGCCAACGCTTATCAATGATGTTCCAATCGCCCTAGTTATGCATAAGCCCGTTGAGAACATTAACGCAGGTACAATGAGGAAACCACCCCCTATTCCAAAGTAGCCGCTCACTAAGCCAACCACGAACCCGGCACTAGCCACCTTCAGAATTGTACCCAGTGTTAACCTTGGGCATTTACTAAGTGACTGAATAATCCTATCAACTTCATCACTCGTACCTGCCTTGGTTGATTCCCTTCTCACAGCCACATATATCCCAAGCACTATCATCGCTATTGAGAAGTATATTAGAAGCCTAGTGCCTGGCGTAATGTGACCTAGGTATGCGCCTATTAATGCACCCACTACCCCCACGCCAGCAAATACACCACCGACCTTCAACGCTACGTTACGCCTCTTGAGGTGCATGTAGGAGTTTATGTATGCGTTTAAGCCAACTGCTAATGCTGTGGTGCCTATTGCCACGTGAGCCGCATTGGGTATTGTGTCTAAACCCACAAGGTATAGGAAGAGGGGTACAGCAAGTATGGAGCCTCCTCCCCCTATTAAACCAAGTGAGAAGCCTACTAGTATTCCTGATACTACAGATAGGGCGTATTGAAGTGGCGTTACGTATATCATAGTTCACGCTTAGTAGGCTTTATAATTTAAAAACTATTCCGTCAAAAATATGACACATAGTTACATTTATTTACCAGTTTAGGGTAGTTTAGTTATGGTTAGTGTCCAGCAGGCCGTTAGGGTCATTGTGGAGGAGAATCCCCTCTACGTGATTGCATTATCAAGCGGCATAGCCAACTTATCAGCAATAGCCAGGGAAGTTAAACCACTTGTAGAGTCCATTGTTGGTAAGGAAGTTAACCTAATGACTATAGTTAAGGCGTTGGAGAGGTTATCATCAAGGAAAGCCCCAACCTCAATAAGGGATATTGGGGAAGCCTTAGAGAAGGCTGAAGTGGTCATATTCAATGGTGTTGATGAGATTGAATTAAGCCTGGTGGACACTGTGAAATTATATGAATCACATGAATTAATGGAATTGTTCAAGGGCTATTCAATACTTTTAACTGATGGGGAAAGGGTGAAGTTAATAGCCCCAGTTGCAGTTCTAGGCAAATTCACAAACACGGTGGGTAGGCAGGAATACACCTTGGTTAGGATAATGTTCGGCGAGAAGGCACCGGTGGGTTTTGTAACATTTATGGTTCAATTAGCTAGAGCAAGTGGAATAACAATAAGGCACATGCTTAGGTATGATAATGACGTATTCATAGTTGTTGAGAGAAGTTATGCGGTGGCATTACTTAAACTAATTGAGGATCTAAGGAATAGCGTTAGGAGAAGGCAGGTGAATCAAAGTAATAATACTGGCTTACTTAAATAACCCCTCCTAGCCTCATTAGGCAATGAGGATAAGGGACTTAAGAAACGCAAGTAGGGTAGTGTTGGCCCTAGACTTAACTGAACCCAGGAGATACTGGGGCATTATGGATGAGTTAAGGGGTTTAGTTAAAATTGTTAAGGTTAGTTGGGTAACGTTACTTACAATAGGGCCTGAGGGATTAAGTAAGCTGATAAATTATAATAAGGATGTTTACTTCCTCATGGACGCTAAATTAGCCGATGTAGGGTTCATAAATAACATAATCGCAAGTAAACTTAAGGAGCTGGGTGTTAATGGAGTTATAGTTCATGGATTCGTAGGTAAGGTTAACATGCCTAATGTAGAAGGCCTAGATTTACTAGTTCTAGCATCAATGACAAGTGGGGGTGAGTTATATGATGCTAACTTTGAGGGGATGATCAGTATGGTTAAGGAGATTAACGCCGCAGGGGTTATTATTGGTGGTAATAAGCCTAATTTAATAAGGAGGGCAAGATCATATTTAGGTAATGACTACGTAATACTTAGCCCAGGTATTGGTGCACAGGGGGTTAAGCCGGGGTGCGCGATATTTCATGGTGCTGATTTTGAAATAGTGGGTAGAGCCATATATGAGTCAGGGAACCCTAGGGATTCATTTATTAAAATTGAGGAGGAGTCTAAGAAGGCTGAGTGCAGTCAATGATTAGTGAAAAATAAAAGAAATAAAATGTTTTTACCTTTAAGTCATTATTTTTTAACTCAATTACTCGATCTTGCCTATTGCCTTCCTTATTGTCTTACCATTAGGGCACTTGAAGAGCCCTATTACAACACCCTTCCTGCCCTTTGGCTGAAGCACCCATGCCTTAACCGGCTTCAGCTTAACCATCTGCCCATCGCATTCTACTTCATACTCCTTATTGAGGTATTGTTGTACGTTTACTGCCATACCGGTCAATAGGTATGCTGCGTAATGGCTAATAAACATGAAGAGCATTAATTATGGAAAAAAGAGATTAAATACTGCTCTTTTAATCATCAAATATATCATTATTACGTGAAGAATTGCTTATATTTAACCATAGTGCACTCATAAACTTCTCAATCAAGTCACCAAAGCTTATTAGTGAATAAACACTTCTATTGCTCATTAATGATCACTAATCCTAGAAAAGGATGATTAAGGCTTTTCACGGTTAATAATGGGTTTATTAAGGAAGTATACTTTAACATGAGCCAAGCCCACTACTTAAGCATCCTAGGATGATGCATTATTCCTCTACACCACCCCTCTTAAACCTACTAATATAATCCCTCCCAGGATTCTCAACTTCATATAATTCCCTCCTCCTGGCTTCAAGCAGGTTATCACTTAAGCCAAGTAGTGATGCGTAGGTATGCGCTTCAATACCACTGGGTAAGTAATCCCTCCAGTTAATTACTCTGAGTAAGTGATGAGCAATTATAAGTTTCTTAGGTTTAGCGTTACTCCATATTGTGACTAGGTTATTATTAGCCTCATTAAGATCCTCCTGCTTAAAGGAACCGCCAAGGAGGTATGCTGGGAAACCACCCACTATTAGGAAATCAGCCCTAAGATTTAATGCGAATTCAACAGCCTCCCTGGAAAGTGGGCCTTGAACATCAGGTATGTAGCCGAGGGAACTGGATTCATCAATGATTCCTAAGCCTACCACGTACCCAGTTCTACTACCTGGTTTACCGTGGGGAATTGGAGTGGAGAAAATAAGCCTAGTGTTGTTAACCTTAATGGACTGCCCATCACACTTAACCCACTTATTCACTAAACCCTGAATCGCCTTAAAGAGTCCAATACCTCTCCTCCTCTGGCTTGGGTTAACGGTTTCATAATCCTTAGCGAAAACTACCTTACCTTCATAAACCAATTCATAGTCCTTGGCCCCAGTACCCATGTAGATGCTACTGTAGGGTGGGGTGAAGTGGTCCCTATGGTAATGAGATATGAAGATGTAATCAACCTTATCAGCGAGATTCATTAACTTCCCCCTAAAGGCTTTAAGGGCGTCGAACTCCCTTGGATGCGGTGGTAGACCAAACCTAAAGGGAACTAAGCTTGCCCCTGGGTCAATCAATATCTTTAAATCCTTAGTCTCCACGTAGAGGCTCATTGATCTTACACCAAGGCTTTCCTCACCAAGTGGCTTAATTAGCATGAATACTTCAGTATAGATACTGAGTTTTAACCTTAAGCACCTTCTTAATTCACTGCGTAACGCTTGCTTAATTATGCGTAGTCAAGGATTCGGCATGAGGATTAAGTGCCCTATTATTTTAACCTTGGTTTGGCTTTACCATTATACTTAAGTATCATAACCCCTAGCGCTAGTACTGGCATTGATAAGTAAATTAATCCACGCCTATACCCTGAAATTGATATTACGTAACCTATGTAGAGTGGCCCAATTATGTTGGCTACAGGGAAGGCTGAATTATACACACCATACGCTGTACCTCTTCTTCTCAAATCGGTTAACATTGCCACCAGTTCAGTACTGGAAACACTATACGTGCCCCAGACAAGGGCGTATGATGACATAACTAGAAATGCATAGACTGGGTCAGGTGGAATAATGGCATTAAGTAGGAAGAATAAGCCGGCTAGGATTAGGCTGAGGCTGAATATTAACCAGGCGTTAATCCTACTGAGCATTTTAGTGAACACGTATATTACTGGGATTTCAAGGAGGGCCTCAATGCTTAATGTCAATGTGGCTAGGGCATAGCCCATCCTTAGGTTAAAGGCGTAAAACACAGGTATGTAAAGGTTCTTGGCAACATCAGTGAATAGGAATATTGTTACGGAAAGCATTAGTAACCAGAAGATCATTGAAATACCATTACCCTGGGTTACCCTAGTGGCTTCTGCAGGCTCCTTACGATCACTGAAGATTATGCCCCTTGAAACCGCGTAAACACCCAGTATTAATACTGATGATAGTAGGAATATTAAGCCGACGCCGACCTTCTCAAGTATGAGACCTGTAAAGGCGGTTGTTAGGGAGTAGCCTAATGAACCTCCAATCCAAAAGTACCCCATCTCCTCAGTGGCGTTAACCCAGCCACTAGCCTCAGCCATGATGACTGGCACCGCCCCAGGGGCCATTAAGTTGGCTAGGAATAGGATGATTGTAAAGATTGTTAGAGGTAATGGTAAGGCTAAAATCATGTAGAAGACGGCGCCACCAATAGTTGTTACGGCAATAATCCTCCTCCTTCTTGAGGGTGAGTCAGCTAACTTACCCCAAAGAACAGCTGAAATGAAGCCGCTTAATGATAAGCCGGATAATATTAGGCTAATTAAGTCTACGCTAACTCCTAGTCCCCTTAAGTATAATGGTATGGCTGGGTAATATAATCCACCAGCAGCACTGTACAGTGTGTTAACTTGAAAGAGCTTACTCTTTCTAAGTCCTTCACTAATCATCTTATCTATAGTCTAAGTAGCCTTGTGTTTTAACAATTACGCCCTTAGGCTTAAAGTTTTTAAACAATAGGTGTTAATTATGATGGTGTCTAAGGTTAATCAATTAACGTTCTCAGAACCATGGGTGGAGCGTTTTAGGCCTGTTAGGCTTGTTGATTTGGTTGATCAGGAGGGTG